>NZ_WYDS01000016.1 GCF_009914765.1 Halodesulfovibrio sp. MK-HDV
ATTTAGGCATTACGCACCGGCCATAAGCAAATGTTCACGGATGGATTGTGCATCCTGCTTGCCTTCCGTGGTAATAATCACCTTGCCAATCGTCTGAGTTCGGCTCTGGCTGTTGGACTGTGCGTTAATAATTTTTTGCTGTACGCCACCTGCAGGAACTTTGGCAGTACGCGGCGCTTCAAGAGAAGGAGAGGAAGAAGGGGTAGGCATTACTGGAGCTACCGCCTCCTGCTGAGGCACCATAAGTTCCGGCATTGGTGCAACTGGTGTAGCTGCCACTGTAAACTCAGACATAGGCGCAACGGCTTCTTGTTGAGCCATTGCAAGCTCAGGCATGGGAGCAACCGGTGCAGCAACTTCTGAAATCTCCTGCGTTGTGGAAATATCCACCCCGGGGAGCAGATTCATTTTTTCCAAAACCCAATGTACTGCACCACCGAGCGAATCAAACCATTTAAGAATGGACTTGAACACGCCCTCAAAACCTTCATCAAAAAAGGTGAAAAGCAGCCCGATAGGCGTAAACAGCTTTACAAAGTCAAAAGCGGCATACAGGGCTTCGCTCCATCCGGCATCAGTAAACGCTGCTGCCAGATCGTCCCACCAGTAAATCAACGCACCAACTGCGGCTACAACACCAATAATTGCAGCAATAATCCATGTGCCAGGGAAACCCCACAACGCAAAGTTAGCAAGCCACTGGGAACCGGAATACGCGGTCCATATACCTTTACTCCATGCAACAGCTTTACCTAACGGGCCAAAAATTGTACTTAGTCCCAGCGTAGCAATACTCATAAGTCCAGAGGCTGCAGCTGCAGCACCAAGAATGCCAGCAAAGCCGATAAGCACAACCGCACCATACCCAACCCAGCGCGTAAGGTTTGGAAACTCCTGCGACCAGCCAAGCATTGTTGCAGATCCATTCGCAAAGGCATCAATAATAGGATTAATTGCAGGCAGCAAAGCCTGTCCCAGAACAGTTGTAAGAGCACGCCCACCGGCAGAAAGTCTGTCGAACGGATCAACCATTCCCTTTGCCATCTGCTCCGCCTTGCTCATGCCATTCACGTTACCAAGCTTTGCAATAGATTCGCTAAGACTGTCAGTGTCCGACATAAGCAGCTTAATAAGAGAAACTGCCTCATCCGATCCAAACGCTTTTTTAAGCTCATCACCTTCTGCAACGTCCAGCGTATCGCCAAACTTGCCTTTAAGCTTGGTAAGAATATCCATCATGCCGAGCATGTTGCCGTTGGCGTCTGTAAAATCCAGCCCAAGCTTTTCCTGTGCGCCGCCAATACCGGAAAGAAACGACTTGTACTTAGTACCAGCTTCACTGCCGGACATAGTCGCCTGCAGGCTGCCCATAACCGCCATCTGCTCTGCCATATCAATTCCGGCAGCAGTAGCGTTGGCACCAATGGCAGTAAACGCGGCAGACATTTGCGAACCCGTGGTTTTAAACATCTGAACAGCCGTTGCAGTTTTACCCGCAAGCTGCTCTACCCACGTGGCCTTGCCCATCTCGTTTGCTTGCGCTTTAAAAATGCCGAACATTGTACCGGTGTAATCGGTAATGGTAGCAGCATCTGCTTTGGTTGCTTTTGCAAGCACGTTGGAAGCCCTGGTAAAACTTGCCAGCTCGTTGCCTGTTAAGCCGGAAATGGAAGATTGAATATCATACGCAGAAGCCGCAACAGCATCCGCAGCCACTCCATAATCTATGGAAAAACCAAGTGCTGCACGGTTCAATTTGCCGAGCGCTGCGCTATCAACATCAAGGCTGCCAACTTCCGCCAGTGCCCTATTCAAGTCCCGCGCTGGGGAAAGCATGGCATCAAGCCCCTGCCCAGCACCCCACATGCCCGCAGCGCCAACACCAATTTGCGTAAATGACTTACGTGCGTGCCCTGCAAGGCCATCCAGTTTCTTTTGGATTTTGCCTACAGGGCCGGTAACATCATCTTTAAGTCCAAGCTTAAACCAAAGTTTTTCCATCCACACGTGCTAACCACCAAATGCCTTTGCTATGCCGTTGCACACAGCTATTTCCATTTTGTGCCAGTAGTCTTTTTCTAAAAACATGGCCTCGCCCATACAGCGCTCTGTAACTTCACGCTCCGGAAACCATTTACGCGTCAGTGCAAGCATCTGCTCCAAGGCATTATGTTCCATGCCCTCTGCAATGCTTTCTACTTTCCCAACGTAATCGTAACCTTCGGCTTGTAGCTGCTAAGAACTGCTGCGGCCAACTCAATGGCAACGCCTGGCTGTTCAAGCTGATCCCGAAGCGCGTCTTTGCATTCAGTCTTCACCGTACGCATGAGAAAATTGTGACACGGGTTAATCTTGTCCGTTGGCTGCATCTCGTTTGCGTAGGTGTTAAACGCATCCAGCGTCACATCAAAGGCAAGGTCAGTTCCATTAACAGTAAGAGAAATAGTTTTATCCACGGTACGCTCCACCTATTTGGTATTAATAAGCTGAAAGAGCTGTTCAAACCGCTTATCAAAACGATCCTCAAAGCCTGCCAGCATTTTTTCTAAATCCTGTTTGGAAGTGTAATTGCGCGCCACATACAGCTTAAAGTCCTGCAACTGGCTACGACTCGACTGCGCGTACTGGAACAAATAAACATTCCACATAAGCACAAACGGCCACACGTAACGCGCAATCCACTCAAAAATTTCTGCTCCTTCCATCTACAGCCCTGCTTTTACCTGCTGCTTTTTATCGTACGAACGGGAGGCAGAGTATCCAAGGTAGCCGGAGCCAAACAACACCCACAACGGTTCCGGAATTGCCTCAAACATAAGCTTCAAATTAGCCGCCGCCTGTTTCATCTGTACCGGCCACCAAACGCCCACAATGCTCCCAAGCACCACAAGCAATATTACCCCGTACATCACATACAAAAACATAGGCCGCGCTCTGCTTGTCCACTTATCCTTGCTCTGTGCCTCAGCAACAATTGCAGAATACCGCGCGTTAAGCTGCGCAAGCTCGCCATTCTGCTCCATCTGCCGCAGTTCGCTTGTTGCCTTCGCCTGTTGTGCAGGGTCAGGAAAAATGCGTTTAATCAGCGTATCGCCAAGGTTGATTAAATCTCCAAGCATACTACACCCGCGCCAGCTGGCAGCCTTCCATAATCACTTCCGGATCATACGGATTAACGCCATTTTCATGCACAATGATCACTGCAACCAAGTCTTCCAAATGGTCAGCAACGCGAATAACTTCATCCACGTCAACACCCACACGCTGCGCCACATGCTCCACATACGAATCTGTGTCGTTTTCCACCGGCGGTGCCCAGCGGTTAACAATCCCTTCAACCGTATTAATCCCATGCTTGCGCTCATACGTAAGCAAAGTTCTGCCCATAGCGCGAACGCCATGCTGCGGATCTACAAACGTACAAAAATCGTCGTCCAATTGATCTTCCGCCAAGCCCTTCCAGTCAGCACCGTGCCGAATGTTTCCCGGGTTGTTATTACGAATCCCACGTGGTGCTCTACCCATACGCTGCCTCCTGTTCTGTTTGGCATTCAATACACAGCCTGCAACCCACAACTGCCTCACGCCTAGCTTCCGGAATAGCCTCCCCGCACTCGTCACAATGCGTTAAGCTTTCCCCGCAGCCACGTGCAGCCTGTGCCTCTGCAATGGCAGATTGAATAATCCGCTGTTCAATCTCAGACGCTCTATCAAACTGGTCCACCTACAGCAGCCCCTCTGTCTCGTCCTTACGCAAATAAGGAACACCGCCAATGCGCACAAAGTTAGGCGAAGTAACGTCAAAGCTCACCTTACGCAGCAGCTTTTCGCCGCCCTTAGAGTCCACATCTAAAATAGAGCTCAGTTTAAGTTTACAGCCAAACGCCTCCACCTTGTCTTCTTCGCCATCAGCAGTTTTGCCGTAAAACAACAAGTCAAAAGGCTTTAAACCGCGATACGAACCCGCAGCCTTAGCCGCTTCCTTAATCAGCTTAAAGTTAGCAATGTCCAACTCAAGCTCACCACTGGCAGAAACATCACCGTCCACATGCCCGTTCGGTACGCCGCCGTCAGAAGCAACAGCCGTGTTGTCCGTAATGTCCAGCGTGGCCTTAGCAACACGCACGCGCATATCGCCAACCGTTACATCAATATTTTTTCCGCTTAGTCTTTGCATTAAAGTCCCTTCTTTTTTTGTCTCCGACGGCGCTTCGCAGCGGGATGTCTCCGACGGCCAGAGAACCTTTTTGAAAAAAGGCTTCTCTGGACTCTCCAAAAACTTTTACTTGCGAGGTCAGCCCGTCACCAAACATGTTGGAAAGCTTTATGGGAACAACCCTGCTCAATCAGAGAAAGGTGGTGGTGCGTAAGCCGCGATAAAGCTTAAGCAACAAAACTAACTCGCAGGTAAAAATTTTAGGAAGGGGGTCTGGGGGAGGCATCCCTACGCATAGTTCTTCAAATCAAGGAGCAGATTACAGGTAATATCCTTGGGGCTGTTGTACGGTCGCGCTGCCATGTAGATTTCAACCTTGTTTTTGGTCGGCCAACTTATGACAATGTCGCCATCTTTAGGCGGCTCAATTTCTCCAGGGAAAACCTCACCGAGAATTTCAACGGCCTTGGCCATCTCAAAGAGCGGTCGCATAAAATAGGATTGATTGGAGACAATGGAAGAAGGGGTAGAATTCAATTTGCGATCGGCAATGCGGGACACTGCTAGCGGATAAACTTGACGCATGGCTTTTTGCACCACACGCAGAT
This sequence comes from Halodesulfovibrio sp. MK-HDV, assembly GCF_009914765.1. Classification (NCBI taxonomy): domain Bacteria; kingdom Pseudomonadati; phylum Thermodesulfobacteriota; class Desulfovibrionia; order Desulfovibrionales; family Desulfovibrionaceae; genus Halodesulfovibrio; species Halodesulfovibrio sp. MK-HDV. Next base: position 4,765 of record NZ_WYDS01000016.1, read on the forward strand.
TTTCGATTACTTGGTAATCGCCGCCGGAAACATCGAGAAGATGCCCGTCTGTCCAGTACATGCCCTCGTAATCTGGATACCACCACGGCACGGAGTAGCGTGCATCTGCAAGCGCTTTGAGGATGGAACGGTCAACAGGTCTGCCAAGCTTGTCTTGCGGTTTGTTGGACCATTCGCCGAGGAGATTACCGGTTGCTACTCGCATTGGAGAATCCGCCACGGTTACAGCTCTGTTGGCCAAGCGTCCTGCATAGGTGCCTAGCTCGTGTCCCCATAAGTATGGAACAACGGATACGGTATCCGCGCGCAGTCCTGTCAGTACAGCAATGGCTGCTTCTGTGTATGTGGCCCAAGAATCTGCTACTGGATCAAGCTTGCGGAAGGCGGCAAGAAACAGCGTTGGACGCATATATTCTGCCATCACTTCGGCCTGCTTTGTCTGCATGGCTTCAAGCTCTGTGGTTTTGGTTACGGGATCTGCAATCACAAAGCCTTCAACGCTTTTTTGCTCCATCACGTAATCAACTGCTTCTTTCCATGTAAGCACACCATCGAGCACAAACACGCAGGCATTCCAGTTTTGTCCGGCATTAACTTTTGCCGCTTCAACCTGAGTTTTCAGTACGCTTTCAGCCTCGCCAAGTACGGCATCGAGGTCGGTGTCTGTATTCACCATATGCAAGCTGCCGCGTCCGGTTTCTCCCAGCCCGATAAAGCAGAAAAAGCGTTCTACTTCTTTAAACGGCCCTTGGTTCCGGTTAAGGCGGTTAACTTGCACTACAGGAGTTGCCATTTGCACCTCTTATTTCTTGAGTTTTTCTATGGTCTGGCGAGCCAAGTCTTGTAACATTTCTTTTGCATCGTCTGGCGTTGCACCAAGGAAAGGTCGCGCGGGCGTCTCTACATCCCATCGTGCTTTGCTAAGCCCTGTACCGCGCATAAATCGCAGTATCCGTCCGGCCTGTCCTAGCGTCATATGTTCACGAATCCACTTTACGGAAACACGCTTTAGCAGTGTCCCCTTGCCGCGTTTTCGCTTCACCCGCACACGATATCCGGCATCAATAAGAGACTTGGCTTGAGCACGGGTAGCAGGTTTGTTGTAATCTGGCCGCCCGTACACTTTTTCAGCCTTTTTCTTGCTCCAAGGTTCGGGAATACCCTTCTGGTGCCTGTTGGCAATCTGCCCAGCAATTTTGTTCTCGTAAGTAACTTCCGCAGAATCAGACCCGCGCCCGTAAACGGTTAAACCTTTGCTCTTACCAACCTTGGCTTTTGCCAGCCCCCGCAGCAAACGCCGCTTATTGCGTGCATCCTTACGCGGTGCCATTGGCAAACCTTCAACTGTACGCTGCTGCCGAATATTCAACATGGCCTGCTTACGCACAGCACGCGCCATGGTCATAATAATTTTGCGCTGCTCTCGTGGCGGCATGGCTAAAATACCCAGCTGCTCTTTAAAGCTAAGAAGAGATTTTCTATCTACAGAAAATTTTAGCGCACTATTGTTCGCCATGCGCCTTACCGTCCATACCGGCTAGCTCTTCAGCCACATCAACTGGCACATCTGCCACACGCCATTTTCTGCCATTAAACAGAATAGGCCCTTGCTCATCCGGCACCATCTGCAACGGTTCTTCAAACTCTATGGCTAGATCAACGTCAGCGGTAAAATCGTCATTCAGACTTGCATCTACTTCCGGATCAGCGAGTCCAACATGGTCACGGTCTTTGTCGTGGTCATGCAGCCAGCTCATAACTAAAAGCAGCAATTCGCTACTGCTCCCGTTAAACGCTTCCACCTGAATAAGCGCGTCATACTTAAACACGCCAAGCTCCACACCGTGCCCCAAATCGCGACCAGTGGGGATTGTCTCGCCCCTGTCTGCCACACTCAGCACTTGCTCTTTGGTCAAGTTCGCTGCTTGCAGTAAAAAGGAGGTGAGCGCTGTAAGCTTCTTCATTAAATTAGCTCCACATCAACACGCCCGCTGCCTAAAAAAATCGGCAATGGCTTGTGCTGCATAGGCAAGAAAGTTTTCCGTTGTCTCTTCGCTTTCCCGCGCTTCATTTCTGGCTGCTTCCCTGCGGTTGATTGTGGCAAACTGAGGTAGAAGCAGCGCCTTGGAGTACGTAAACACAGCCCGCTTGTAATGTAGCAACGCCGCTGTTTCGTCTCCCAAGGCGCCGCCCTGCTCATCCTCCGGAACGGAGGAAAGGGAGCCACACCCACGCATTATCATGTCACGCTTCCATTCAACCAACTGGCGATTCGTCCACACAACGCCTAGCTTCAGGTGATCCACCAACAGCTGCTCTGCATAATCCTGCGGCAGTCGATAGATTGCTTGAAACTCGGCAACGGTAACGTCCGGCCAGAAACCGTCATTGCGTATAACAACAGTAGAAGATGTAGAAGTGTGTCCGGAGAATGCTGTCATTTCGTCATCCTTTTTAGAGAGACTGGCTTTTTCAAAAGCTCGGCGTACACGTCGGTATCCAGTTTTTGAAAAGCCAGTCTTCTCGGGGGTCGAGGAGTACCTAGCTTACGTCTCGTGTGGCGCGCTTCCTACAATCTGCCAAGGCAGTTTTGACCTTGGCTCCCAGAGAAAGCGCCTCTTCCAGCACGTCCACTGCTGCTGTAAATTTTTCTGCACGGGCAAGATTAAGCCCCTGCTGTCGATAAAACTTCGCGGTCACTTCGTCCGGCAAATCCCACGGCTGACAGCAAACACCGTCTGCATGGTTAAACACCGTTGCAAAATACGGCTGCACGCTACGGCCTGCATCGTATTCAGCATCTGCCCATTCTAAAATTGCATCCGCTACAAAAATCTCAACGGTTCTATTAAACCGCTCCGGCAAAGCAACGCCCGCTTCAATGCACCACAAAGCATACGTAACAGCAGAATCCAGTTCGCCAGTGTCAAACAGCCAAACCAAATACCAGCCAAGCAGCTCATGCTTAACGGAACTCGCACGCAGTCGCTCAACATACCCAGCGTACTTGTCCACCAAAGTGCGCTTAACATCTGCCTTGCGTTCGCGAGAATTAATCCCCTTCAGGCTCTTCAAATCCTGCTCAAGCGCCTTGTCCAACAAAGCACCAAGTTGCTGATTCCCAATCAAGCCCGAAGGCGCAACCTTCAGCGTGTCCGGCTTCTCCGGCTCAGGCTGCCCCGCCTTCGCACGCTCTTTCTGCGCTCGTACTTTTTGCTGATATGTGAGCATCAAACTCATAACGATCCCCTAATAAAAGTTTTAGGAAGGGGGTCTGGGGGAGAACCCTTTTCCAAAAGGGTTTCCCCCAGCCGCCGGAGGCATCAAAACAGTCTTACTGCCAACCAGTACCTGCCGCATTCGGAAGACGAACGTTGTCAAACTCAACTGCAACAAGCTGTTCTACATCTTCGACGACATAGCCCTCGTTGCGACTGTTGAAATCTTCAACGCGATCTTTTTCAGGCTTGTCTTTGATGTGCCGACGCCACTTGCCGTCTTGGAAATAGATGGAGAGGTTTTTGTGATTGGTGATTACCAGCCCGCGCCCTGGGAAGTTGGATGGAGTCTCCCACGGCAAACCGCCTAAGGTTGCCATGGCTGTGTTCATGGCGTTCTTTTCTGTTGGCGTGCCTTTAACGGCTATGAGCAATGCAGCGCGTTCGCGTGCAATCAGCTCGTCACCGACCATTACGACTAACCCTTTGCGCTTCCATTTCGGGATGCCCTGCAGCATGTCGTTAACGGCAAGATCAAGGTTCTCGTAGTCGCCGCCTTCACCGATTCGGATCTCGTCGGCTGTTGCACCTTGAGAGATAATGTTTTCCGGCTTGCGGTCGCGCATGTACTGCACCCAGCCCGGGAGAACATCCTGCATGAGCGGGAATTTTGAAAGATCGGTATCCTTGGCGGCATGTGTACCGTACCAGCCAACAATTTCGCGATCGTTTGCGATCTGCGCTTGTACGTTGCTGGTGTAGCGATCGTGAAAATCTGGGAACTTCGCCCACACGTCCATGGTTCGGTAGGTCATGTACACATCGCTGTTCACTTGGTGCAGCTGGTACTCGTATGGTTCCAGACCAAGCACATCGCGCGGCATGCGTTCTTTACCGTCAACGCTTGTGTCGGTTCTGCCGGACACAGGGCCGGTAACGCAGCCTAAAATATTCTGCCCCTGCAGCTCGAGCACAGGGATAACGTTAATCTTCGGCAGGAAGGAGGATTGCTCTACAATCTTATCCTGCAATCTTTGCTGAACAGAAGGAGCAAGCGAGAACTGCTCCTGCACGGAAGCAACGCCGTAGCCTTCGCAGTAGGCTTTGCACAGGGCGTTGAAGGCTTGTCTTGTTAATGTATTCAAGCGCGCCCCCTAGATTAGTGCGTTGCCGCTGGCAGGGTTAGCGTTCTCCGGAACATTGGTTCCGCCGGCTGCGCCTTCCATACGCTGCGCCATGCTGCCAAACTGCTCGGAAAGCTTGGTCATGCTGCTTACAAGCGGCTCCAGCTGCGCGGAAAAATTGTTCTCCGGCTCGGCTTTTGCGGGTTCCGGCTCTGGTTCCGGCGCGGCCTGCTGGCTGTCAAACTTACCTGCCAAGCCATCAACTGCACTTTTGGTATCGGTTAAGGCACCGAGCAGCTGATTAAACTGTTCTTCGGTCATGCTTTCCTCTTGTGTTTCTGGTTCTGTAGAATTGCTGCCGAACAGCGCAGCGCCCAGACGCTGGAATAAAGAATAGGCTTCTGGTTTTTGTTCGTCCGGCTGCGCTGCGGCAGCAAAAAAGGATGGTAGCTCTACACCGGTGTAAAAATTACCGGCTTGCTCGCTTTGCTTGGTACGCTGTGCGGTGAACAGGCGAATCTGCTCGGTTCCGAGCGAGGCAGGAGTATCGGTAATGGCAATACCTGCAAGGTACGCCTTGCCGGATTTACCAAAGTTGTCCCAGATTTCTATGGAAGAATAGAGCTTCTGCCCTTCCTTATTCTTCTCCAGAAAACGCCACCCTGGCTTAAACTTGGCGTACAGTTCCACCAGCTCACCGTTCTCGCGTGCTTCCACTGCGGTTACGGTTCCGTGGTTGCCAAAAAAGCGCTCGTGCTCCGGCCAAATAACGGCCTCGTACGTGCTAGGGCTGTAGGATTCCGCAATATCGCGTAAATCCTGCGGCGCTATCTCGCGCCCGTCCATAGTGGCGCCGGACTGTGCAACTTTGATAAACTCTGTGTATAACATGAAGCAAACATACACGTATAAATGCATGTTACAACGTAATAGAGTCCTAAAAGACTAGTATAGGACTGTAGAATGGGGAGATATAAAGAAAGGATATGTACTGTAGCGGCATGCCGCAGTATCCAGAAGAAGTAAAAATAGCAGCGCGTGACTTGTTTCTGCGTAAGCACACCATTGCAGAAATACACAAAATGCTCAACCTGTCTAAACGCACGCTCTACCATTGGCGTGATAAAGACGGTTGGGACAACCTGCTACAGCACGAAAGCACAATACACGCTACCAAGCGCCGCCTAGTGCTACTTACAGGTAAGGAAGACAAGGACAAGACCGACCTTGCAGAGCTGAACACGCTTGTAAATATTTTAGAGCGTCTGCAAAAGCTCGACGAGCGCAGATTCAAAGCGCAGCAGGAAGCATACGAAGCTGATCCGCAAGAAGAAGGCAACAAGCCAACCCGCACAAAGGGCAAGAAAAAGCCCAAAAAGAAAATCAAAAACGATGTATCGCATCTAACAGCAGAGGACTTTGCAGCACACCTCCACGGCGACTATTTCGTCTATCAGCACGAGCTGCGCGAAGCCAAGCGCTTCATTCTTAAATCACGCCAAATAGGTGCCACATGGTATTTTGCGCAAGAAGCATTTGAAGACGCGTGCCTAACAGGCGACAACCAAATTTTCCTTTCCGCCACACGCGCACAGGCAGACGTTTTCCGCTGTTACATAATCGCCATAGCCGAGCAAAAATTCGGCATCGAGCTAAAAGGCAAAGACAAGCTGGAGCTACACACAGCCCACGGCACAGCCACGCTCTACTTCCTTTCCAACAACTCAAAAAGCGCGCAGTCCTACCACGGGCACGTGTACATTGATGAATGTTTCTGGATCAACAAATTCAGCGAGCTCTACAAAGTCGCCACCGGCATGGCAACGCACAAAAAGTGGCGCCGCACCATATTCTCCACCCCGTCATGCGTCAGTCACGAGGCATACCCCCTCTGGGCAGGCGAGCTATACAACAAGCGTTTCAAAACAAAGCGCGTACAGTTCCCATCATTCGAGGAAATGCAAAGCGGCGTAGAATGTGCCGACAAAATCTGGCGCAAAATCATCACCATCCAAGACGCAATGGCGGGCGGCTGCGATCTCTTCGACATAAAGCAGCTCAAGCTGGAATACAGCCCCGAAGATTTCGCCAACCTCTTCGCCTGCAAGTTCATAGACGGCAGCCTAGGCGTATTCAAACTCTCAGCACTAGAGCAATGCTACGCAGACAGCAGCGACTGGCATGACTACAGGGCAGACATCCTGCGCCCCTTCGGCAACATGCCCGTATGGGGCGGGTACGATCCATCCCGCAGCCGCGACGATGCATCGTTCGTCATAGTAGCGCCGCCGCTAGAACCGCAAGGCACCTTCCGCGTGCTCGCCCGCTACAAGTGGATAGGTCAATCACTGCGCTGGCAGGCAGAGCAGATAAAGCTCCTCACCCAGCGCTACAACTTCACCTACATAGGCATGGACACAACCGGCCCCGGATTAGGTGTGCTCGAAATGGTGCAGGCCTTCTATCCGCAAGTAACTCCAATCCATTACGGGCTAAAAACAAAAACGCACCTCGTCCTAAAAACCCAAGACGTAATCAACACAAACCGCATCCACTGGGACGCATCACTAACCGACATCGCCGGAGCGTTCCTAACAGTAAAGCAAACCTCAACCGCCAACGGGCACATAACCTACTCAGCAAACAGAACCGCCGAAACCGGACACGCAGACGTAGCTTGGGCAATAATGCATGCCCTACACAACGAGCCGCTAGCAACGTTACCGAGCGGCGGCAGCGACTTTGCAATGAGTGCGTAGAAAGGGAGATGCCTCCGGCGGCCAGAGAACCTTTTTGAAAAAAGGCTTCTCTGGACTCTCCAAAAACTTTTACTAGCGAGGTCAGCCCGTCACCAAACAAGTTGGAGAGCTTAATGGTTACGACCAAACCACGGACATAACAGAAAGGTAGTGGCGCATAAGCCGCGAGAGAACATCAAACAACAAGCTTACCTCGCAGTTAAAAGTCTTTGGAAAGGGGTCTGGGGAAGAACCTTTCTACAGAAAGGTTTTCCCCAGCCGTCGGAGACACAAAAGGAAACAAAAATGAACGCAGAAGAAGTAAATACAGACGTAGAAGCATTTAGCTTTGGTGATCCTGAGGCTGTGCTAGACGGGCATTCTATGATGGACAGCTTGGGCATCTGGCTGATGGACAACGGACGCTACTATAGCACTCCGGTCTCAATGTTGGGTCTGGCGAAACTGCTAAGGCTAACGCCTACCATGGGCCGATTCTGGAGTTTAAAACGAATATGGTTATGCGCGGCTTTAACGGCAACGCACTGCTGTCGCGTAGAGATATGAAATGCGCGGTTATGGACTATAACGTGTTTGCTAACTGCTATTTTCAACTGGTGAGAAACTTTTATGGGGAGATCATCGGCGTAAGGCACTTGCAGGCGGTGAACATGCGCAGACTTAAGGATGCGGGACGCTACGGAATGCTTACCACTACGGGGCAGCTTGTGGAATTCGCTGCGGGCGAAGTGGTGCATATATTGAATTATGATGTGAGCCAGAAAATTTATGGTCAGCCAGGCTACTTGGGCGCGATCCAGTCAATGCTGCTTAATGAGGACGCTACGCTGTTCCGCCGTAGATATTACAAGAACGGCGCACACGTGGGCTACATTTTTTATTCGACTGCTGCAGGACTGGAGGAGCAAACACGCGCACGCATCAAAAAGGCGATTGAAGAGTCAAAAGGTATTGGCAACTTTAAAAACATGTTCCTTCACATTGGCGGAGCAGACAAAGACGCCATCCAGATCAAGCCCGTGGGCGACTTCAGCACCAAGGACGATCTGGAAAAGATTAAAAACATCTCCCGCGACGACATCATTGCAGCCCACCGCATGCCCCCTGCTCTGGCAGCCATTATTCCAGAGAACCAAACAGGCTCCTTTGGCGACATAGAAAAGATAGACGCAGTCTACCAGCGCAACGAGATTGCGCCAGTTCGAGAAGATATTTTGGAGATAAATCAGTATTTACCGAACGTTGCACAAGTAAGCTTTGACACCGTAGAGGTGCCCACTTTATAATGGTGATTATTCAATAAGGAAGACACATTATGAGTAGATCTGTTGTTCAGCGCTGCTGCGTATGCGGGCATGAAGCGCGCGTAGAATCCAGCAAAATTATTTCCGACAAGCTCAAACTGCTCTACTGCGGCTGCAAAGATCCAACCTGCGGCCACACATGGGTAATGAACTTAGAATTCTCCCACACCTTAAGCCCTTCAGCGCTAAAGCTACCGGAAGAATTACGCGAAAAAGTTAAGACTGTGCCGCCAGCGCAGCAACAGAATCTGTTTGGGGGAGTTTGTTAGAAATGGACTATCGACTTGATGAGTTTGGAAGAGACAAGATGTTTAAGGCACTGACCGACATCTTTATTATTGCAGTCCTAATCATTTTGATTGGATTACTCTTTGACAGCAGGCAATTAAAGTCATTAGGCGGACGATCATTTTTACTGCTTGTTAATTTTGCCTACAGTTATGGTGCATCCTATGTCTTCTACTGCGTCAACATCTACCTTCCCGAACAAAAAAAACTAGTTCGCCATGCTGATCTAATCGCTACTTCCATTCGCGACATCAAAAAATATGCCGATCTTGGAGAAGAAGTCTTTAACGACCCTACCAATAATAACACCTATGGAAACATCAACATTTTGATCAAAACTGAAATTTAAAAAAATTGACAAGCTGGCAGAGGATCCTGACCTACAACTAGCTTTAGCCAATGCTTACCTTTTTCTAGATTCTCGCGATACAACCCACAAAACTAGCTATGAGCTTGTTTCCTGCGCTCTTCTGGGATTCTTAAGCTACTTACAGAAAAGCACAAGATCTCCGCTTGCTCAAAAAATATGTGCAAACCTTCGAATGGAACTAAAGGAGATGCATTCTTGGCCTGAACAACATAAAAATCCAACTTACTAATTATTAAGGTATGTTAAAAAATACTTATTGAGGAGATTTTGTAGAAATGTTTATTCAGTTAACTGCAATTGCATTTATTGCACTTGGCGTCATATTTAGTTGGTTTACTACAGGACACCCGAAGGGAAATGAGGCTTGGCAACTTCCTACGTTTAAAATTATCTACAACCTCTCCTACGGATATTTAGCTTCATACATTTTCTATTTTATCAACATATATCTCCCACAATGCACACGATTTACTGAAAGCACAGAAAATGTTGCATACGGAATATTTAAAATCATGTTTGGGGCAAAATCTCGAACTATTCAATTAAAAACGGAACAATCTGACATCCCACTAGAGCGCCTTATAAATGCATTCTTAGAAGGCTTAAAAAAAGATTATGAACAGCTCCTAATCTGGTGTGAAGACCGCAAAGTCCATGAAGCTATCATGCAAAGCTACTACCTTCTGTTATTTGCACGTAAATTTGACAAACACTCTGTTGAGGACTGGGAATACTTTGAAAGACTTATCAATGCCAACTATGAAATATTACTTGATAAACTCAATAAAATTGACACACCATTTTCTTTGCGCGTGTTGGGTATTATCAACGGCAAAGTCGCAACTGAATTTAAAGATAAACTGTAATAAGTTACTAAGCAGCTATCCCAAACTCCCACTTTTTCATTTTTACAGTTTATTAATATCAATTCCGCATTCATCAAGAGTTGGATAAACTCTCAAGCCCTTCTCAATGCACTGTGAAGGGCTTAATCGTATTACTGTATCCTTCTCACCATTGAATCCTTTTCGCCACTCAGAACGTACTATTTCGTCGTTTCCAACAGATTGGAAAATATCAATTAGCTGTTCAACAGAAACAGCATATAACTTTGATTCCTTAGTCTTATCCGACGAAATAAATACACCATCAAAGCCGCCATGATCGTTGATACTTGTTACAAAAACAAAGCTATGAATAAAAAGATTACATAGAAATCTATACCCCTTAGTTTCACAGTTTGTTCGTGAAAAATCATAATGTTCATCAAACTTATGATCATTTCGCCAAGTAACCTCATATCCCACAAACGGGTGTAGCTCTAAATGAACTCTTTTTTCTTCCATTTCATCTGACAATTTGTATGATTCAAATAGCTTTCGAATTGAGTAAAAACCTATAAGAATTGCTTGCTCAATTTCTACGAAAAGTTCGTCATCAATATCATTCAGATGCTGCCACTCAATAAAATGTTCAGCACTTTTTAATAACGGCTCTTTCCAATACCAACTTTCATGTATCATATAAACTCCTTACAGAATCACTCTAGCTTCCAACCACCTCACTAACAACAAAAAAGCCCCGCTTAGCGGGGCTTTTTTTGTATCTTCTACTTTTATCTTACTCAGGCTTTTTCAGCGCTGCATCTACTGCGTCAGAATCTAGTACGTCTATGCAGTCATTGAGGGAGCGTTCTAGCGAGTACCATGTGTGCTTAAGCTCTGGGTACTCTTCGCCGAGCTTTTCGTGCAGCATTCGTAAGGTGCTTGCTACATCGTACAACTGAGTGATGGGATCTACAGTAAGGAAAGTGTTGTTCTGTGCCATGAGGCAACTCCTGGTTGAATAAATATGTTGAATCTGCGCTATTGTTGAGTTCGCGCAAAAAAAAGATCGGGAGCTTCAACAGCTGTTCAACCAGACACAGCCAGAAGGCTTTCCCCTTACGGGTATTGTATAACCTTCGTACTCCCGACCAAATATTGGTAGATGTAAATTTGATGCGCTATTTCTGCCAGATACACGTATCCTAGGAATCCGTGAATCCATGCGATAGACGCAAAAAAACCACTTCTTACGGGAGCGGATGTCCGCTGGTTGATAATAAAAAATCTCAGGCGTGTTGAAGCACCTTGGGAGAATTATGTTGTTTTTTTAACCATCTGTCAAATGGGACGGAACTTTCCCTATGATTGCTATGCGACAAGCAAACTAATTGTTGTAAGTCGTAAACGTCAGTTGAGCCATTTCAGAAGCCACTTTTTTTAAACTTAGACTTCCTCCATACACACCAAACTGCTGACGCATATCTGGCACCTTATCACCCGGAAGCTGATCAATCCCAAACAAAAAAAGCTTGCAAATAAAATCTCATACAGTCATCTGTGGGAATAAAAAACGATTCCAAATCGTCGGAAGATAACGCCCCATCAATGGCTTTTGCAAACAAATCAGGTTCACGAAGTCTCATACAAGCTAACCCAATAAATACCACTTCATACCCAAAGGTTATGCTATTTCTTCCTGCCACCATAGCCGCTGCATAAGCATGAACTTTAAGCATCTCGCGAAAAGACAAATTCTTATTTTCTGCTAGTGGAACAAACCAATCCCCGTTCACATGGCTTTCGCAGGTTCTTAATAGATAGCCAGCAAAAGACTCTTGAACACTTGTAAGTCCATGATTCAATGCAACAGGCAAAGAGAAATACATATCATAAAATTTTTGCAAGTAAGCTGTGCCGTTTATTCCCTCTCCATACTCGCACTTCACAACCTCTCCAAGTTGCTCGAGATTTGTCACCAGCAAAAATTGAACATTAGGAACAGAAAAGAAATGTTTTATCTTTTCAAGCAAGGCTAACGCAAAAGTAGGCTTACAACGGTCTAGCTCATCAATAACGAAAATGAGCGGCTTACCTTCTTCACCTTCACCCTCGGGCTTCCCAAGCTGTTCACTTAACGTTGATAATGCCTCGGCAAAAGAATCAAATGCAGCCTTTTCTTGCTTTCGACTAAGGAGCTTTTCTTTCACGGCAGCTTCTAAGCTATCTATTGCACCATCAGCAGCCCCAGCTAAAGCTTCACCAATTTCATCAGCGCCCTCTTCTGTAAAAGCTTTTCGAGCAAGAGCCTTCAGTCCACCTTTCCCAGCTGCAACAATCACATTTGTAGCTTTCTCTACAAACTCTTTCCGCACTTCTTCAGCATCACCATTCAGTTCTTCAGCAAGCAAAAGAACTTCGCCAGCCAACGCCATAAAAGCATCATCCGTGTAGTCATTCTTAAATGCATCAAACTCAATTACCGGATACCCCTCATTGCGCATGTGCCCGCACCACATCTTGATGAATGTACTCTTACCACTTCCCCACGGAGCATCAAGTACACCTACAAGCGGGTCGTCAAAGCTTGCATAAAATTTTTCAAGTTGCTCACCGAATTTTGCGTAGCCAAAAATATCTTTCTCTAAGGTAAAACCTTCATCTGGCGCAATCACTGGCTCTGGTGGGAAAAGTCGCATACACATCTCCAAATAGTTTCACGTTATTTCAAACAGACCCTAACCATTTCAGAACATAGATATTTTGTACAGAAAAGTAGAACCTACAACACGGAAAAAAATAAAAGAATTCCCCCAACCTAATAGTTAGGGGAATTCTTTTATGCTATGTTTTCACCACTATCTTCTTACTCTGTACTCAGAAAAACAATGTTATCTAAGCTATCAAGCTGCCCACGGAGTTTATCATACTGTGCAGTCCAATAGTCTGTTTTAGCACTGAGCATATACATTAGGTTTTTGACTTCGCTATATGAGTCTGGGCTCATTACTAATTTATTATCTAGGTTCCTATCTGAATGAGCGGCATACCCCTTTGATTCCCGTATCAGGTTTACATAACGAGACTCTGGCCTACCTTGTCTCCATTCCTTTCTATTTTGCTCGTTCCTATAATCATAGGCTTCTTCAAAATTTGAATAATGCCTCTCAGAAGCTTCCTTAATAAACAACAGAATTAAAATAGGATGAAAAAAATCTTTCACCATAGTCCTTGATACGTAATGAGTAGTATCTCGGCGAACTCTTTGGTTTATCCAAGACAGACTTCGTTCATTTAATGGTAAAACATCATCACTAGTCACATCATTAGGAGTGGCCAACAAGACAGGAACTTTTAAAAAAGCTTTCTCGACATCTCGAGGTGCCATGGTAAAACTCATTGCCAGTTCTGTTGCTAATGCAGCAACACGACTAGCCCTAGTCTCATCACCAAGGCTCGGCACTAACTGCTCACTCAACAAAAGAATAAACTCTTCATGCTCTGGAGCTTTAATTTGATAATCAACATCCACAAATCGTTTTAAATAGCCCTCTGCATTAAATCCTTCACCGTACCGGACTTTAACCATAGAGCCGAGCTTCTTGCGATCAACAGAAAGCACAAACACAATCCCTTCTACATCAAAGAAGTGCTTTACGCTTTCAAGAAGTCTAATCGCATATTCTGGATCACAACGATCAAGTTCATCTACGAAGAAATAAAGTGGATCACTATTAGGAGCTTTTGTTGCCTCTTTTACAAACGCTTTTAGAGCATTTTTAAACTTGATCATTCGCGTTTTAACATCACTATGCTCTTGAGAAACATATTTCTTTACTGCTTCAGCAAAGTCACCACCTTTAGCCAATGCAGCCCCGCCAATAGCAGCTGTAGGGTCAACAGTAGAATAAAGCTTCAGTGCCTTTTCTCCAATGCGAAGCAAAAAAGGTAAGTGGTTCAAACATGCATCGACTGCCTTTGAGCAGTTGGATGAATCTTTCTTCTGTGAAGCTAGATAACTCCCAATCTCACCCATCACCGCCAATAATGGCTCTTTATGAAAGTCATGTTTCCAAGCATCAAACATAATGCAAGGATGCCTTCCGCCCTTTTCACTCTCCAGATGCGCTTTCCACATCTTTACAAATGAGCTCTTACCACTCCCCCACGGAGCACTAACAGTCATCACCATTGGCGTATCTGTGCCTTCCATCAACGTAGTTAAATTACGGATAGACTTCTCACGACCAAGCTTATCGTTTTCAAAAGGCGCTTCAGGTGTAGCTACAAACTTAGGTGGACGACGAAACATAAGCCCTTCTTATTTTATATTTATTCTACATCCCGACTTGGTCGGAATTATCACAAATTCAATGGGAGAACCTTTAGGCCACCAAAGCAATCCTTTATTTGCATGAGAAATATAAAATGGAAAAATTGAATGACGTATAACAGGAGAACTTCCCCAAAAACTTTGGGTCAAATTACATTTTATTTGTTTGTTTAGTTCATGCAAATATACATCGATCGTTTGGGGAGGCCTTCTATAAGTTACCTTCAAGTAGTCACGATACTGATCAGACTTTATTCCATAGTGAGCAACTATCGCGGTATTCTTTTTATTTTTCCAAGCAAGACCAAAAAACATTTAAACTCCAAAAAAAAATCCAAAACCATTTCTCTACAACCGTTGAGGAAGTGATAGTTTTAGCTAGCAAATTTTAATTCTTCGCCTACTCTTTTGCTTACTTCAAGGGCAGGATCGAACATCCCTGTATAACGGTAATACTGATAGTATTCGCTACTTTGTTTTAGGCTCGTATACTCTTTACAATCCCAAGGGGTGGTAGAATCATTTTCGGTATATTTAAGTACACAATCTAAAGAACCCAAGGCTTCTAAAATTAAGCCACGCAACTCAATAGGTAACATGGAAGCATGTGACGCTCGAACACTTGCCAAGCGTTCCAGTTTTTCCAAAGCTGCTTTTAGATCTTTATTTGTTTTCACCATCTCAAGTTGAATACGCAGGATCTTCCCAGCCTCGTTTCCAAAATTCTGAAACTGCGTTTCTGTAGTAGCATGCAGAATATCTTCATTCTTAACGCTGTCGAGTAATGCCATCATCTCTGGATAGCTAAAAACTCTGTCTCCCCCCAGCCAGATCCACACTAAGTAATCCACCTGAAACAACAGCTCATCAGCCATACGCCGCACTTCTGTTTTCTTACTACGCTGCTCAAGCGCCATGTCTACTAACAGAATAGTAACGGCAACACCGGCAAACTCCGTTACAAGGCCAGCAATGTAATCTAAATACGAATTTTCCAAGCAGTAATGATCTACCAAGGCCAGTGCCAGAGCAATCCCGCCAACAGCAAACGCTGCCTGTACGTGGAACCTTTTCCATAGAGGCTGCTGCCCTCCTTTGCACCCAACCCTATCTGGCTGACGACACCAAATTCCTTTTATGCGATCAAACAACATGCTGCCTCCCATTAATTGCACGGTGAAACCTCATAGCACCGCAGGAAACAGATGTTAAGCTATTCTAAATAGATGAGTGAATTGGTCGGAAATAAAAAACTCCCCCAACCTCATCAAGAGATCGGGGGAAGGATATAGTAATGTTAGCTTAAAGCTTCAATGCGTCTACGCCAGATAACTTTCGTATCAAAAGCGATATCTCTTTCTCTAAATCACATATCTGTTTTAAAGCCTCGTCATAGAGTTGGCATCCATAAAAAGCCCCATCATCAACATCTCTATCAAGCTCTTTTGAATCTTCAACATACTTTCGAGCACTATTAACCACTTCAGCTGGTAACACCTCTGCAAACACAAAAAGCACACCATTAAGTCTATCATTCAGCTTAACAACAGGACTCCAATCTGCAACGTCCTCTGGCTTTTCCATTTCGGGTTCTTGGTCATCCTGCGATTGAACACCACTCAAATATTCTTGATACTCTTCTACTTCAAGCTGCTGCTCATAGATTTTATGAACTTGAACTAGCTCTTTCTTAAGCCCAAGCAGCAGATCCTTATTCGCTTCCCAAGCCCTAACTCGCCGCGCTTCACGTAGTGCCTCGATATTAAGCCCAACAGCTACAGCCGTTAGCAAAACAAGCATCATATTCGAAACAGAATCGCCCTTGTCCGCCCAAGCTAAGCCCAAAAATGTTCCTCCAATTAATAGGAAGAGCCACTTCGCAATTTTTCTATAGTGATTGAGTACAAAGCTATAAACTTCCTCTTTTTTCACATCCACTCCCTTGAGTGATGTGAAAAAAGAATTAATGAAAATTGTAAGTTAGTCTTCACACCACTTGAATTCCCTTTACACGATTGCTAAACAAATTGAAACGTTAGGAAACGGGGAGAGATGCTTTATGGCGTGTTGTAAGGGAGAGGAATATGGAAATTGGTGTGAGGACGTAAATATCGTCTGGACAGACCCAGAAACAGGAGAAGAATACTGCTTATTTCATGCTCCGGCAGAGCATAAGTGGATGAATGAGCACATAATTGAACGCTACGTTGATTACAAAATCAAGACTCAAGATGGTTGTGTTAACTTAGAAGGATCAATTTTTACAGCTTCCCTAAAACTTAAAGAAAAAATTTTCAAAACCATACAACTTTCCTATTCAACATTTCACGGATCTGTTGCTTTCTCCAATTGCCAATTTTCTGAAAACTTAATCTTCAATAAAATTTCAACAAGCCTCGGTTTTAAAATCCTTAACTGCACATTTTCAAACTCACTTTACTTCACTAACTGTACATTAGCACTCGGGACGCTACTGGGCTATAACGACCTCACGCAAGATATAGAATTTATAGACAGCGACCTTGGCACTGGGGTACTTGCTTATATTGAACAAGATTTTAAAAACCTTACATTTGCTATGGAAGACTTCTCCTTCCCTACAATCTCTATCATCAGTAAAGAAATAAAATATCACGTCGAAAGTATATACTTTATTCTGGATTCCCCAAACAAAGATGCTGAATTAACGCTATCAAATTTAGCAATTGACCAACTATCTTTCGCCTATAGCATAAATGCTCCAATACACATCCAAGGCTGCGACATCAACTCACTTGATACACTAGAAATATATATTGATGCTCCTGCATTATTTGACGCCTGTTCATTTAATCACTTAAGCTTCACCGCCTACCACCTCAAACGACTTGAATTTATAAACTGTTCTTTCCCTCAAAAGCAAAAACGCAGTGTTATCTCGGACAGCACTGCTCTAAACTTGCGTACAATTACCAAAAAAGAAAAATTTAAAGAACGTGAAGACTTATACCGAAGGCTAAAAAAACGCGCTCAAGACGATGAGGCACGACTTCTTGCATCAGACTGGCACTACTGGGAAAAATACTTTTGTGAAAAAAAGCTATTCACGGAAGGAACCGCTATAGAATGGCTTATATTGCGACTATACAGACTGCTTAGTGACTACGGTGAGAGCGTTGGAAAAGCTTCATGCTGGCTACTTATTTTCATTCTTACGCCGCTACTTTTTTCTTATTTATCCCAGCTACCTCTGCCTGCCTCGGGAATAGAAGTGGCTAGTATTGCTAAACAGGGGCTAGATTACATCCCTCTTGCCACCAGAACTCCTGTGTCTGGAAGCTGGCCACGTTTCCTTCAACTCTTCTGGCAAGCCCTAATAACCTTCCAAGCCACCCTGCTTGGTTTTGCGTTACGTAACAGGTATCGCCGCTAGCAATTCACCAGACGGATCTACAAATACAAAGTCCCTCCTCAACAGTCGTTGGGGAGGGACTCTTTTTAACTACTCTTCCTTTTTAGGATGGAACAACCAACAAACAACTCGCTTACCGCTTCTTCTGCTTTTCACCGGAATATTGTTTTCAATATAAGCAGGATCTTTTGACTCTTTAAGATATGTTCGCAACAAATTGATCGGGGGGTCTCCCAGTCCATTAGCTCTGCACTTGTCCCTGAACTGGCTCAAGCTAATGGCTATTCGATCTGGATTAGGCGAAACATCAATATTCTCCAATCCAATCTTTTCTACTCTATCCCAAAAAAACTGAACGCTCCAATGCTCAGGCCAATGCCCTTCAGACCTTCCATGAACAACATCTACCCAGTGCAGCATATCCATCACATTTTGTGGTGCCAACAGGTAACCATCCGTATACACCTTCCACTCTTTCGCAATTCTTTCCAACAGCATTTTGTCCACGGTATCGACTGTTTTTACCTGATTCATGTTCATCTCCTTTTTTCACTTTTTCTCGACCTGCCGCGGAAAAGTGTGAGGGAGTGAGGTCTATAGCTTTAAAAACATAACAATCTGTTTTTATTAACATTAACACCTCACAACAAAGTGTGAGATATTGAATGACAAATGTATTAATTCAATAAAATCAGTATATTAATTTTTTGAAATCTCACACTTTTCTCTATGAAAATTGTGTGAGATTCATACAAGTTCTCACATTTTTCTCACTCTTTTTTTAAGAATTTAAATTAATATTATTAGGTAATTATATACATTTCTTTTAAAACCTCACCGATCTCACACTTTTCCGCTTTCAACAGAAGAGGACGTAGTCCTTATTCCTAACGCGCACGCACATATGCGTGTATATACAACTATTTGAAATAGTTACATTCAAACACCCAGCATCTGATTGTTTTGCTCAAATGGGGGCTATAGATTGATTCTGATTTAGATAAAAACTTATGCTTTCTTGAATTCTGAAGAAGCTTTTTCAGCGCCTTCATATCCGGCAATTCCTGTCCGTTAGAAACACAAAGATCGCGATACTGGTTAAGGTTAATAGCAATACGTGTTGGTTCGTTGCTATGGTTCAACCAGCCATCCTTTGCACTCGTTGATCTTTCCTCATTCAGGTACTGATAGGTTTCCCAGAACTGAGCGACTAGCGGATGATCTGCAGCAAGGCGGTCTTCCCTGTCTGTTGCTCGTTCATAAAGATACTGGGTAAGCTTCTGGCAGCGTTCCTGCGTCATGGCGGGGAAGAGTTCTGCCAGTGCGTAGCCGCAGGCAGCAATTTGCGCATGGTTCTTAACCACACGCTCTAACTTTAGGTCTGTTGATGTGTATTGTTGTTCTAGGCGGGCGAAGGCTTCAAAATAAGTCTTCAAAATCTTCTGTTCGTTCTGCAGGGCGGCACGCAAAAAACCGCCGACTGTGTCGGAGGTCTGTCTCTCAAACCATCGGGCTAAATCTCTTGTTCCTGCCTTATGGTGTCGCTTATCCACATGGCAGTGCACTATGCGCTGCAGCAGCGCCTCGCTGCCGTCCACTTCTGCGTTCTGGCTTATTACTAACGATGCTTGAAACTGGTGCTCTTCAACATCGTTACCACGCTTTGCTATGCCAAGCGTACCGGTACTACGACCGTTGTAGAATGCTTTGAGCTCGTCCCAGTTCAGCTGCCGTGCTTTTGCGTCCCTATCGCCGCCGTCGCGGTCTGATTCAATAAGAACAACAGGAAGGTTGGATAACTGGTTAAACGCACGCCTGCGTCCCGCCATCGAAGCTTTCATAATGTCAAAGCCTTCGTAGTCGTCGCGCCCCACAAGCTTCCAACAAAACTCAAGTGCGGTAGATTTACCTGCACCAGGCTCGCCGGTGAATTCTAAAAAAGGAAAGGTCTTCTGCTCCGCGCGGATCTGCTGCGCGAAAAGAGTGCCGAGCCAGTACGCAAGCAAGGCCAGTCCCTGCCAGTTAAACACCTTTACGTAGTTCTCCAGCCAATCCGGAGAAAAGCTGCCACTGGTATTTACACTTACACCGGAGAGACTTGTTTTAATGCCCTGCTTACCAAGCTGAAAATAACCATGATCGTTAAGCGGTATTTCTTTACCGTTGCTGTAGGCGTGGTTCTGGTACACGTATGCCCCCAACTGTTTATGGTAGCCCACAAACGGTATGGAGGAGACAGTAAGCATATCATCATCCAGCCAGCGCTCACACAAAATCTTAAGGCAACGGGAGTCACCATAAAAGGTGCCGCCGTTGGTTTTGCTGAGTAATGTTTTATGGAAGGCATCGGGGCTGGAAATACTCGTCCCTTCAAGGGAGATTATCTTTTCTTTAGAGCCGTTGCCGTAGCGCACTTTGAACACATAAAACTGTTCATCCATCACCTCATCGTATTCCATGTACAAAAACTCAGGCACAACGCTACAGGCTTTATCCACATCACAAAAACTGTAGAACAAGTCTTTACCTCTGGGTGAAAGCAACGCCAGTTCAAACAGTGCTATGTCGTCTTTATTTTCGTCGCCGTCGTCTTCGGTGTTGGCCGCAATGGCGTAAAGTTCTTTGTCCAGTTTGGCATCAACCTTAATGCTAAACAGCATGTTGTCGAAATCCAAAATGAACCGCCGGCTGCGTTTCCGTGCATAATAGTGGTACGCCTTTTCGTTCACCGTTTCAGACAAAAACAATCTGCCATTGTACAGGCAGTAGTCTATAAACCGTTTTGTTATCTTCCCAGCGCGGTAAAGATCATCCCAATCCTGCCCTTCCGGAAGCAGCAACACCTCGCACTTTTCGCCCATTGCGTGCAGCTTTTTCATGTGCGCTTTGGCGTATTTTTTTCCAGCCTTGTCCCCATCCAGGGCAATCGTCCAACGAATGCGTTTTCCCTTGTGCTGTTCAATAAAAGCATCAGGAAAATTAACACAGGAAAGTGCAGCTGCAGCCTTAATATCTTTATGATGCAAAGCAATGGCGTGGAAAATTCCTTCCACAACCATGCAGCGCTCGCCTTCTTCAAGCGTAAAATCTGGATGCGTCCACACCTGCCCTTTGTAGGACCCTTGGAAGCGCGCTTTTTTCACGCCCTCATCTGGGTCGATTAATCGCTGCCAGTAAGTGCGTTTTGCCTCGTCCAAATAGAAGCGAATCGTAGAATACATCCGTCCGTTCGATCTATCCTGAAATGCCTCCTGCTCATACCAGCCACGAATCTTGGAAAGATCAAACCCGCGCTGCAGCCCTAGGTAGGCATCCGCAGTACGGTTAGGTTCTTCTTCTGTTGGTTTATATTTCTTAGCAAAGTCAGCAAACAGATCCGGAAGCAGCTCAATGGTGTTTTCTTCCCACCCGCATCTATTTTCTCGGCTGCATTTTAAAATCCAAGGCTTTTCCATGCTAGTAAACAGTTCATTCTTTCCACATTCAGGACAAGGGCCGCCACGCAGGTAGCCGCCCTTAATCTGAAGGTTAAACCGAGCATCAGCCAGTAAGGCGCGGACAATAACATCCGCGCTTACATTGTATTTTTGAGTAGGAGGTACACCCGTCATAAGCTTTACGGCTCCGTTTTCAGCTTTCGCTCGAGCTCACGCAAATCTGCGATCATATCTAGCGAGGTGTTCACCACATCGTTCAATTCTCCGATAATGCGACGCAGCTCTTTCGGCTCCAGCACGCCGTCTGCAACTGCGATCTGTGCTTCTTGTCCAACGTCACTTGTTTCTCCAAAAAGTTTACCAATTCTAAAAACTAGGCTCTGGCAATCTACATCACCATGCTTATGCTCCATGCCGTACTGCATAGCCTGAACCTGCAACCAGTTGATGATCACCATATTGCCAACTGTGCTGCAAAACTTTGGCAAATCTTCATAAGTAGGAAAGTAACGTTCCAGGCTAAACACACGCTTTGTGTGAGACTCTGCCCAGCCCATTGCTTTTGAAAGTTTCTGCCAAGTCATTCCGGAGCGCTCGAGCGCAAGCTTAAATGCGTCCTCCGGTCCAATGTTATGCAGTGCGTAGTTGTTATCTCTAACCATAGAGCCGTCTGGGTAAGTAGCGTTCATAATATTTCTCCTAAGAGTAAGACATAAAACTGTGTGAAAAATGTGAAAGAACCTAGACTAAGCCCGTAGTTAGGACTTGCCGGACATAATGCGGGCATCTGCTTTGCGCATGGCTTCAGCCATTGTTTTGCGGGTAATGCCGTATTCTTCGCAAAGCACGTTAAGCAGTGTGCGAAGACGCAATATCTTTATGGCCTGCGAAACCCGATGCATCCCAAACTTGTTAGGAGTGCGTCGCTGATAGCGGAAATGGCGAATATCCATCCGCATGTAACGGGCCACATTTGAGAAAGTTCTAAACCTTGCCTTAAGCCGCTCAATGTTTTTTTCATAAGCTAGTGTTTTCATGCGGCTTAAGTTAGGGATTTTTTCCCGTTTTAGTCAAGGGACTTTTTTATACTTTTCTTAGGGAAAAAATTCCCATACAAAGAAGGAATGAAGAATAGCATGGCTTTTGAGAAGAAATTTGTGGATGTGGTATGTGAAAAAATAGATGAAATAGGTATTTCACATAACGAATTTGGCAGACGCGCATTCGGTCCACCAGATGGAGGGAGACTATGGAGGAGTGTTCGTGGAGTGGAAGGAAAGAAGAAACCCCGAAAGATTGCAATCCATGAAGCTTACCAAATAGCGCAAGTCCTGGGCACAGATCTGCCCACCCTGCTCTGGCACGTCGAAAAAGAATTTAACCAGAAATAGAAAAAGCTCGAACCATTACGGTTCGAGCTTTTTCTTTATTATCGTGTTTACTACCGGCGCTTCTCTTGTGCTAAAGAAGCTGCTTCCTGCTGTTCAATTGCTGTTAAAGCAACCTCCAACCGTTCGCATTGATCAAACAAAATATCCCCCATGCCTAGCGGTGCATTGGTTGCGCAAAAACGCACTGCCGAGATAGCTTTATAAATCTCACTGATTGCATCGAGTTCTTTCATGCATGTCCCCGCCAAAATATGTTTTTTTTGTTCTACGCTCATTCTACGCCGATACTCTGCGGCTTTACGCGCGTCAACCAAAGATATTGAAACGTCTAGGGAGTTCCATTTCACTCGTGAAATAGGCTTAACGGGATTTTCTCCCTAAAACCCTATTGACATATAGGGATCGAATCCCTACTCTACACTCAAGTAAGACATAAACAAAACAATCTGTGCCAACTCCTAAACAAGCCCCGCTGATGGAAGATAGGCGGGGCTTACTCTTATCCACACAAATAGACTAAGGAGACGCAAATGCATGCACACTCAACTCCACAAAGTTCGCCGGAATACAGCATCCAACTCTTAAAGCTCTCTCAGGTTCAAGAAATTCTCCCAGTCAGCAAGACAACACTTTGGCGTTATGTAAAAGCAGGAAAATTTCCAGAACCCAGAAAACTAGGACGCAGCGCTTTCTGGGTAAAAGAAGAAGTAGAAAACGCAGTTCGCCAACTGGTAACGTAACGCCAAGAAACACATTGCCTGCACAAAAACAAAAAGCCTGTATGATCTTCCATACAGGCTTTTTTTGAGCCGAAAAACTCCCTGTGCCACCATGCAATTTCATTACAACCCGCCCCGTTTGGGGGCACATTTTGGGGGCACATCTTACAACTCCAAACTTTAAAATATAAAAATCAACATGTTAACCCTACAGTTCGATGGACGCCGCCTCCACCATGAGGTACTTTTAAAGGGTTTCAGTAGATTTCAAAATCTTCTGAAACCCTTTTTTTATTGCCCAGTTCCTTTCAATACATTTCATTCGCTAAGTTCACTAACAATTCCATGATACCATTATCTGGAAATATTCACTGACCTCGCGTCAAGCTTGTGGACACACTACTAAGCCATCCCCCTCATGAAGCCTTTCTTCACCTCGCGACACAACCTCTCAGCATCCAAAAAAACAAAGCGGCGCGCGCTCTTCTTACTAATAAAGCAAAGATCATTCAGATTATCTGATGATGTGATATGATACTGCGAGATTGTCTATCCAACAGGTGCAACAATCTCAGGTAACTCGATATTTTTCACCCAAACCCTACGAGAACCTATGTCACAGTCATCCGCATCCACAGCAATATCCCCCATTCTAGTAACCCCTTATGCGGGCACTGACGTCCCCTCCGGCTCCGGTGGAAAAGTCATCAATTTGCAGAGACTTGCTCGTGATGGCTTTACCGTACCACCCACCCTCTTTTTACCCCCTGCGGCCTATACGTACTTTGTGGAACAGCACAAGCTGACAGACCAGATACACGCACTGGCAAAAGCAGATATAAGAATCCTACGTTGGGAAGAAATTTGGGATGCATCACTGGCCTTACGTAACAGCTTTCTGCGTCACCCTATGCCCACAGACATTGCTAAGCCACTTTTAACAGCTGTACACCATCACCTTGGATTAGCGCCGCTAGCCGTCCGCTCTTGCGCTTTGCATGAAGACTCAGGTTTCTCTCACGCCGGAGTTCATGACTCCGTACTGGATGTTTCCGGCGACGAGGCTATATTAAAAGCCGTACAGCAGGTCTGGGCATCTCTCTGGACAGATCGTGCAGTGCTGTATAGGCAGGAAATGGGACTTAATGCCAAAAGCTCTGCCATGGGGATTATTCTGCAAGCCATGATACCGGGACATACCTCCGGTGTGCTTTTCACCAGAGATCCAACAGACGAATCACGTATGACGATAGAGGCCGTGCACGGGCCGGCCAGCGAAGTGGTGGATGACAGCAGGGATACAGAAAGGCTATTTCTTGGTAGAGACAACGGAAAACAGCTGCTGCGCAAAAGACAAGAGGGAAACGAAGTAAAGGTAGTTCTTTCTGATTACTTGATTGATGAACTCTACCACCTCGGGTCCCGTTTAGAGCAATTTTTTGGTAGTCCGCAGGACATTGAATGGACTGCCACGGATCAGGGCATTACCGTGCTGCAATCCCGTCCCATCACTACATTTGCAGAATCAGACGCTCACGGCTGGGATGCTGATGACAAACGTCCATGGTACCTTAGTCTCACCAGAAGCCACAAAAATTTGGAAGACCTTCGCGAGCACATAGAAAGTGAAATCCTCCCTGGCATGACAGAAGATAGCGATGCCATGAAAAATATCGACTTGAATGTCCTGTCCTGCGAGGAGTTGGAAAAAGAGCTTGCCCGCCGCAACGACCTGTTGACCCATTGGCGGGATGTCTACTGGCATAAGCTCATCCCATTTGCTCACACAGTGCGACAGTTTGGCATGCTCTACAACGACACAATCGCCCCCGAAGATCCCTTTGAGTTCACTACGCTACTTTCAGGGCAACACCTCTTGGCGTTGGACAGAAACGCCATGATTGAAGAGCTTGCCCTGTTAGTCAAAAAGGACGACCAATTGGCAGAAAATCTTCGGAACAACATATTACCGGAAAAGGGATGCTACTCAACTCTGCTCAATGAGTTTATGGAACGGTTTGGTGACCTGTCATGCAACACATCATGGTGCAACGAAGGCCCGTGGGGAATTATACGTCTGACCTTAAAGGACACGCCGGATTCTCCGCACCCTGCGCCACTACAACGGGCAAAAACACTGGAATATGCATTTTTAGATGCAGTTCCGTCAAAAAAGCGAGATTTTGCCACCTCCGTATTGAACCTTGCCCGCGTGGGGTACCGCCTGCGTGATGATGACAACTTGTACCTTGGAAAAATTCAAGCTCGTTATAACGAAGCGTTAGAGCTTGCCAAAGCCTGTGGCATCCGCCCGAAAAACAACGACAAGCCGGAAGCCAAGCAACACACACCGAAAGGTCTTTCATGGAATGGGCAGGATAGCACTGAAAGTCATAAACAACGCTTCAACGGATGGGCTGCGGCCATGGGAATTGCGTTTGGCCAAGCACGGGTGGTAAGCACTCCGGAAGACCTGTTTACCTTTCAAAAAGGGGAAGTTTTAATATGCAACGCACTGGACCCTAACATGACCTTTGTAGTTCCTATGGCAGCTGCCATAGTAGAACGACGGGGTGGCATGCTGGTGCATGGAGCCATTATTGCCCGAGAATATGGTATTCCATGTGTCACAGGTATTCCAGACGTCACCTCACACATCCAGACTGGTGATCAACTGATGGTGGATGGTTTTCGCGGACTGGTAATCATAGAAGAGACAAAAGACGACGAAAAGAAAATTAGCACTGCGAAGAATGTACTCGGTGGATCGCTTGCGACATGCTGCATGCGACCTATGACAGGCTTCTTCCGTCGTGGCTCCTGCGATACCGAACCGCAGGACAGTGGTTGCCACGCAGTCTGCTCCATTGTTACGCAGGAGTTTCTTGAATTCTCCCTCTCACAAGGGAATGATCTTATCAGTCCGTCACGAGATATGGACTTTCCCGGCCTTGTGCCGGGTGACCGCTGGTGTTTATGTGCTCTGCGCTGGGAAGAAGCACGCAAAGCCAATGTGGCTCCACCTGTTATCCTTGAAGCCACACATGAGGAAGCACTACGCTACATCCGACTGAAAGACCTGAAAGCACATGAGGCCAAACAAGAAGAAAAATGATCTACAAAAAACTCAAGAGCATCTAATGAAGCGACTTCTATGTCCACTTCATAATTCACGCCACTTTTCAATCATTGAAAAAGCTTCTTCCTGCCTGTCATTCAATACTCAAGGCCTACGGACTGACAGCGGGCTTACGCACAATAGTGGTAATTATTTCACCGAGTCGAAAACCCCACTTGCGCATGGTACTTTTATTCACCACAACATCAGGTTCCATACGCCACAGCCAGTCCTCCACCTGTACGGTGAGTGATCTGTCACGCACAGGTACCATCAGTGCGTAGTCCATACGCAGGGCATTGCCGGATACTTCCAACGTCGCCAGACCCTCCACATCTGATGCGATGCCCTCAAAACGACCTTCACCCACACGGATAAACTCCCAACGTCGCTGAAGCACTTCACCGTCATCAAAAACAAATTCTTCTGTAAGCACGCCTTTCAAAACGCCTTCTTCTTCATGCCATTCACCACGCATAATAGCATTAAATGAACGACGCACCTTACCCCCACGTCCAAGAATCACACCATGGGCTCCCAATTCTCCAACAAAAAATTCTTCCAGCACAAAGGGGTGCCCCCCAGCGGCGTTGTCCTTGGCAGGGATATTTGAGCACCCCGCAAGCATCATGGCGCATAACGGTAAAAGAAGTTTACTCATCATCCTCTCCTGTTTCGACTTCCGGTTATGCGCCGCACCAGCGCGTGGTACACAGGGTAAGGCAAAATTCGCAACAGCTTGCAGGACCATGAAAAGATCGGCGGAAAATGAATCTCCATCTTTTTCTTTGCCAGCCCTTTCCAGATATACTCTGCTGCCCGCTCTGAACTTATGATAAACGGCATAGGGTAAGCATTCAAATCTGTAAGCGGTGTTTTTACGAATCCCGGGTTCACAGCGGTAACCGTCAGACCGTAGGTTTCCACATCAAACCTGAGACTCTGCAAAAAATTGTTCAGTCCGGATTTGGTTGCCCCGTACGCAGCGGCCAAAGGGAGGCCACGGTAAGAAGACAGGGAGCCAACTCCCACCAGATGCCCGCTACCGCGCTCCAACATATCCGGTAAGGCCACGAGCAACGTTGCCACACTTCCATAAAGATTCACCTCAAAAAGGTGACGACATTTTTCCAGTGTAATTTTACTGGCGGGCATATTAAGGTGCGTGCCGGCGTTGGCCATGACCAGATCAGGTACACCCATTATCTCACGAACGCGCTCATACGCCTGTTGAAGTTCCTCTTCATTGCTGACATCTGCCGGAACAAGTACGAGCTGATCTCCAGCATTAAGCCTGTTGGCCATGTCATAAAGTTTCTGCACATTGCGAGCAGTAATGGCCACACGTTTTCCACCTGCAAGACACCGTGACACTAAAGCCTCCCCAATACCGCTTGTGGCACCAGTCAGCCAAATTGTCTGCACATGCTGCATCGCCGCGCCCCTTAGTTCAGAATAGTAAAGACACTCTCCAATCTGTAGCATATTTTTTTGGTTTAAAAAAGGTTATGGTATCTTCATGCCTTCTACTGAACCCAATAGGCCAAGCTGGCCAGTACGCTTCTGGCGTCGCAAAGTACGTGAACCTATTATGCGTGAACTGACCCTTGGAACATCGCTGCCCAAGGTCACTCTGGCCTGCATACTTGGTCTTGTTTCCGCCTCATGGCCTCAGATTGCAACCAACCCCCTCATGGCACTACTGCTCGCGTGGCTATTTCGCTGCAATAAGGCCATCACCAGTGGCATAAGCATTGTGTTCAACCTTCTTCAGTACCTCTTGATGATACCTTTTCTACGGCTAGGGGAAACGCTGCTCGGCCTCCCCCATTTTGAAACTTCAGTACCAAAAATTATCACCATTGTTGTAACCGACCCAATCGGCTCGTTTTCAATTTTGGGGATACCGTTATTGCACGCTATTCTAGGCTGGATTGTGACATGGATTGTTGTGGGACCCGCCTGCTATTTTCTTACCAAACATCTTCTTAAACGCATGATGCAAAAAAATGCGTCACCTAAAATGCTCTAAGAAGCACTGAAACGTTTCCCCGAACAATATCCCTAACTTCCCATAAAATATTTACTGTAGTATGGTTAGGGCATGTCTCATCAAACCATCGAATACACTTCAGGTGCACTCCGTGTGGCCATTATTGGCGGCGGTATATCTGGCATTATCGCGGCGCATCTTATCTCACGGCATAACCATGTAACGTTTTTTGAGAAGGAACCTCAGCTTGGCGGACACACCTACACCGCCCGAGTACCTCTTTCAGAAGGTTCTGCGCCTGAAAGTGAATTACCTATCGATATGGGATTTATTGTTTTTAACGATCCCAATTACCCAACATTTACTGCATTTCTCAAAAACCTTGGGGTGAAAAAAGCCAAATCAAACATGTCCTTTGCGTTCCATGACCCCGAAACAGGGTTCATGTATGCGGGGACAGGCATACGTGGCATGCTCGCCCGTAAGCGCAACCTTTTCTCCCCTGTATTCTGGCGGATGCTCAAAGGCATTAACCGGTTCAGTGCTGAAGCAAAACACGATTTGCAAACCGGAGCATTGGCCGGAAAAACCATTGGAGAGTACTTAACAGAAAAAGGGTATGACAAATATTTTGAAGAGAACTACCTCCTCCCCATGACAGGAGCCATCTGGTCCGCTCCAGAAGGCGATACACATATGTTCCCCGCCGAAGCACTAGTACGTTTTTTTGAAAATCACATGCTACTTGATCATCGAAATCGCCCACAGTGGTATTTTGTGAAAGGCGGCAGTGACACCTACGTACGAGCGTTTAAGCAACAGTTCTCAGGAGAAGTACGCACCTCCTCTCCCGTGTCATCTGTCACCCGTCTTGAGGATGGTGTTCAGATCGTCACCGACAAAGGTATGGAAACATTTGATGCCGTTGTGCTGGCTACTCATGCGAATGTTTCCTTACGACTTCTTACAGACCCTAGCGAACAGGAAAGGACACTGCTTTCACCATGGCGGTATACAGACAACCGCGTAGTTCTGCACACAGACGCAAACTTTCTACCGCCACGCGTTGCCGCAAGAGCATCATGGAACTTTATCCGCGATCCTAAACGTACTCAGAACACCTCTGTAGGCGTGAGCTATCATATGAACCGGCTACAAAATATCACAGCAAATAAAGAGTATGTTGTAACGCTGAATCCAGTACGGGAGCCTGCGCCCAACACCCTGCTCAAAGATTTACAATTCGCTCATCCCCAATATTCGCTCAAGGCAATGGCAACTCAAGAAAAGTTTCTTACACTGAACGGAGTAAACAGAACATTCTTCTGCGGCGCATATCAAGGTTATGGTTTTCATGAAGATGGTGCGAAATCAGGTGCCCGTGTAGCAGAGCACTTTGGAGAGTCACTGTGAACAGTTGCCTCATTTCATGCAGGGTACGCCATAAGCGGTTTGCTCCAAAACAGCACTCGTTTGCCTACCCGCTATATACGTACATGCTCGACATTGACGAGTTACCAAAGCTCGACAACAAGCTCTCATTGTTCGGATACAACAACCTGCGCCTCGCCTCTTTTTACGACAAAGACTATCTCGAAAAAGGGGCAGAAGGGATACGAACAAAACTTACCTGCTTGCTCGCAGAACAAAATATGAAGCTGTTGCCTGAGGACACTGTCTATCTGGTGACCTCCGCTCGTTTTTTGAATTATGCCTTTAATCCTGTCTGCTTTTACTGGATTTTTCGCGAAGGGAATCTGCTTGGTTGCATGGCAGAGGTGAACAATACCTTTGGAGAAAAACACGTATACCCATTAGTTGGAACTGGAATTCCCCAAGATCTTACAAACGCAAAACAGTTTGACGGTCTAAGCGCTAACAGCAGCACCTTCTTTCCAGCCAAATACCGCAGCCCCAAGAAATTTCACGTCTCCCCTTTCATGGATCTCACGGGGGAGTACCATTTTTCCTTTGAAGATATCCGTAAACAACTGGATGTCACCGTCGGGCTCTTTCATGACGATAAAAAATTTTTTGAGGCCAACCTCACCGAAGAACGCCGCGTTCCGCTCAGTGATAAAGCACTGTTAACTACAGCGCTCAGTAGGCCGCTTACAGCGCACATCACAATTCCTAGAATATTATGGGAAGCGGGTAAAATTCATTTTGGCAAAGGCATACGTTATTACCCTAAGCAAGCCCCAGTAAGTACTATGACCATACGCCATAACACTCAGCCCAAACTTAAAGACCGCCTTGCTCAAAAGTTAGTGCTCAACTTTCTGAAACGGATGCAGCATGGACAGCTAATCTTAACCATGCCTGATGGCACAACCAAACACTTTGGTGAGCAGCATACGAACACAGCAGCCGATCTCACTATTCATTCAGATAAATTTTTCAGTATGTCCGCCTTCAATGGTAATATAGGGCTTGGTGAAGGCTATGCACAAGGATTGTGGGATTCCTCAGATCTAGTCAAACTGATTCGTTTCTTGCTTGAAAACCGTCAGGTGCATACACGCACCCGCAATCTGTTAACTAATACTCAGGCAAAACTTTTTGGGGCCATGCAACGGTATCGCCATCAAAAGGCACCAAAGAACGACAAAGCTGGCTCCAAAGAAAATATTACCGCACATTATGATCTTTCTAACGAGCTGTTTAAGCAATTTCTCGACCCCACCATGACGTATTCCAGCGCAGTGTTTCTTGATCCCTACGACGTCGCGGAAGATCTGGAAGCGGCGCAACTTCGCAAGAACAGAATATTGGCTGACAAAGCTAATATCGGTGTTGATGATCATGTGCTTGAAATGGGTTGCGGATGGGGCGGCTTTGCCGAGCAAACCGCGCGCGAAAGAGGCTGTCGCATCACAGGTATCACCCTTTCTCGCGACCAATACGACTATGCAACCAAACGTATTAAAGATGCCCAACTGGAGCATTTGGTAGATATCCGCCTACAAGATTATCGCAATATTTCAAAACAGTACGACAAGATCGTTTCTATTGAGATGCTTGAAGCAGTTGGTCACAATTTTCATAAAGAATACTTCTGCAAAATCGACAAGTTGCTTAAACCTTCCGGCGTGGCTGTCATTCAGACCATCACTATTCAGGATGCCCAGTACAATCACTACCGCTGGAGCGTAGACTGGATACGAAAGCACATCTTCCCCGGCGGAGAACTTCCTTCTCTTGCAAGAATCTGCGAGGTTACTTCAGACAGCACCACGCTTTCCGTTCAACAGGTGGACGCTATAGGGCTGCACTACGCCAACACTCTCAATCAATGGAGACAACGCTTTAACGCCTCATGGAAGTCCATTGCACCGCTAGGCTTTGACAATTACTTCCTACGCACATGGAATTACTATCTTGCTATCTGTGAGGCTGGCTTTCTCCAAGGGCATATTAATGACCTGCTTATTGTCCTCTCACGCCCCTCGTCGGAGTAACTGGTTTGACATAATAAACGAATAGCAACTAACGCACGTCGCCCATTAAACAGCATCTTACCTTTCTTTATTCATTGGGAGATAGTTGACACACACATCATTAGTAAATATTTACAGACAAAAATGGGAGACTGTTAATGCTTGGACGTCTATTATCTGGACCACTTTCAATTTTATATATTGGAGTAGGTCTTTGGGGATTTTTTTTTAGTTTCACAATACCTTTATGCACAAGTTGGAGCCGTTGGGGCATTCCTTGGTCTCTTCGTCTTTCCTGCAACTTACTCTATTGTGCCGATCTATGCTGGTATTGCTGATGGCTACTGGTTACCAGCTATTGTTTGCTACTCACCAATTGCCCTAATGATGCTACTTGGGCTTGTTGCTTCAATATTTGAGTAGGAACGCCATGTACACTGTCGGAGCAATTCTCATTGCGCTTCCATCCTACTTCATTTGTTTACTACTATTTGTGGGAGCAGGAACCTTTCTTGGAAACGCTATTTACCAGACTACAGGTATATTATGGACAACTGTCGCCATTAACTCTGCCATGTCAGCCTGTAGTGCCTATGCAGCAATGTTTTTCTCCCTAAAGGTAGTTCCTAGGTCGTCAATCAAAGCAATGTTTAATATAATGACTTCTGTCGTGGTATTGAACGCAACCCTCTCTTTATACAAAGCAGCTTCTGATAACTATTCATACACTGTTGTCTACGTAGGCATTATTCTAGGAGCAGTTGCCTCTGTTCTTGGATGCTACATCTGTCAAACCACAATCCTCGAGGAGCGCTGTGATTAAGACAGAATGAACTCCTGCCATTTCACTCAAGATTACTTTACTCTAACTGTTCAAAGGTCTAAAATTCTATGCGCAAGCTCGGTTTGAAGATCCTACTCGCTTTTTTTACGATCTAATTTTTCGTTAAAGTTTAACCAAAAAAAAATTCTAGACGACTACGAGTCGTCTTTTATACTTCCAAGCCAGTAACAAATCACTACAGTGGATAAGTTGTAAGGCCTCAGACAGATATCCCCGTCTTCACCAATATGAAAACAACACCCTAATCCATACAGGATTAGGGTGTTGTTTTATGCCTATTAATCACGAAATATCTTAACAGATCCAAATAAATTTCAAAATATTCCGAAGCCCTTTATCTACGAAAAATATCAGACCGAAAATTAAACTACTACGTACCTAACCTTGTAACTTCTTCACTTCAGAATATCTAAAACATGAGACAGTATGATCATTTACCATCCCTACTGCCTGCATATATGCATAACAAATTGTAGGCCCAACAAACTTAAAGCCTTTCTTCTTCAGACTCTTACTCATTGCTTCTGATTCAGGAGTACTGACAGGAAAGTCTGACATGGAGTCCCATTTGTTGGTGATAGTTTTGCCATCCACAAAAGACCAAATATAGCGATCAAAGCTTCCGTGTTCTTTTTGAATTTCAAGAAAGCACTTTGCATTTACAATAGCTGCGTTGATCTTAAGCTTATGCCGTATAATCTCCGGATTCGTCAGCAACTGTTCTACTTTCTTCTCTGTATATTTTGAAACGACCTTAGCATCAAAATTGTCGAAGGCTTTTCGATAGCCTTCTCGCTTTTTGAGAATAGTAGTCCAACTCAAACCCGCTTGCGCCCCCTCTAAGATTAGCATTTCAAAAAGAAGGCGATCATCGTGAACGGGAACACCCCATTCTTCGTCATGATACTGCGTATCTAAAGAGTTAGAATTCGCCCATTCACATCGATTCATAAAGCTTTCTCCTTTACGCATTGCTTATTTCTATCACTTAACCATGCTAACATTCCCAGAACATATACAATTTGTATATACTCAATTCTGCAAAGCAAGCATTACATAGCACCCGCCACGGAAGAGAACTTAGGAAGGGCTATCTCATGAAAAATGATTTCCAACGGTACGTGAACTCTCTTCTGTCACGCTAAACAATTTCTCATAAATTTCTTTAAACAGACTGAACCCTTTCCCATAAAGAAAGATCTCAACCTATTCTACATCCAGCAAGATTCGGGTTGTTGGTTTGGCCTGCCATCGCTTATACAGTTCAAAAAAAGGAAAACATATGAATCCAAAAACATACTTCAACCCCGGTTGCGCGTTAAGCATATACAAACCCGAAATGGAAAACACTATTCTAGATTTCCTGAACAAAAACTATCGCGAAACGACGTTGCATAAAATCTGCTGCCGACATGATCCGCAAGTTGAAAAAGGGGCCGTGATAATTAATGTATGCGCAGGCTGCGATAATCGATTTAGCAGCCTATACGAAGGGGTATCAACACTGTCAGTATGGGAAGTAATTGATAGCCTTGATTCGTTTGCCTACCCGAATTATCAGGGATTAAAAATATCTGTGCATGATGCTTGCCCAGTACGTGAAAAAACTCAAGTACATCAAGCTGTCCGAAATCTACTAAAAAAAATGAATATCGAAGTTGTTGAAACTAAACTTCACGGAACACGCTCTGCTTGCTGTGGTGATGATTTGTATCCGAAATTTCCTGTAGAAAAAGTTCATACCATGATGACAAAGCGCGCGGATTCCATGCCTTGCGATAACGTTTGTGTATACTGTGTTTCCTGCATTAAGGCTCTGCATATTGGAGGAAAAACTCCAAGACACTTAATTGACCTTTTAATGAATGAGACAACCGAACCACAGACATATGACACCATAAAGTGGCATGAACAATTGCAGGAATACATCGACCAGCATTAACGAACGCCGCAGTCCATTTGCCTAACAATTCTATATAACCTCCGTGGAAGAATTAAGACTAAGAAGATACCGCATTCCTCCCACAGCGTTACGGACACAATCAAACTTACTTCTTTTCTATTTGTTATAACAACTCAGCCGTCCTTTTGATAGAACGGCTGTTTTCCGAGACAACTATAGACTTTTTCGCACCGCAGAATAGAATATGAAGGGGATAAGAAAAAAGAAGGAGGAGGTTGGACATGCAAGAACACAAAGAAAAAGCGACGGAGCCACAGAAACCAGACTGGAATGTCAAATTAGGCATTGGACTTTTCGCGTTCAGTATCATTCTACCTTTAACCAGCATCCCCATCGTGGCAGCCATTGAGTTATCTACGACCGCGGCAGCTTCTACTGTCGCTCTCCTTCTTGGCCTTGCTGAGGTCTGTGGCTTAGCTGCAATCGCCGTCATGGGAAAGAACGGCTATGCGTATCTTAAAGAAAAGCTTTCAAGATTTGTTAAATCTTACACTCCACCACGAGACGTTAGTAAATTTCGTTACTCAATCGGTCTAATTATGTTCAGCATTCCACTAATTGTCGGTTGGATTGCTCCATATCTTTTTGCTCTTTTCCCTGACCTTGCACCATCAAATTTCACATGGGCTCTAGTGGGTGACGCTCTCTTTTTAGCCAGCTTGTTTGTGCTCGGGGGTAACTTTTGGGATAAGTTAAATTCATTATTCGTTCATAATGCGCACGCCACTTTTAATAAAAAATGAAGGTATATTCCCAACCGACATATTCCTTCCATCAGGATGTAAAAAAACTCTTACCGACATATACGGTAAGAGTTTTTTTGTGATCATTACTATTGGTAACTGAAAAGTAATATTTTTATGCTATATTGGATGGTAAGAAGAAGAATCTTCAAACGCAACAAGGAGAAAATCGTATGGAACGTTACATCGTGCTTACCATTCTAGTTTTTTCTATCCTATTCAGCGTACTTACCTACTCCTAAGTAAACAAAAAAAGCCTTGTCGAACGACAAGGCTTTTTTCCGTTAATATGCACCATCTACGAACAGTTTACATTCACCAACGGCTTCCACAGGAAATAACGCAGTTTTTAACTCTCTACCTACAAACCAGCTGCAGCTAACCAGCCCTTTTACGGCATCAAATTTAACAACAGTCATTTCCGGTCCACCGGATTTTAACTGAATAATGTCTCCAGCTACAAATTTCATAGTGCCTCCGGATATTTTAGTCCGACCTGCTCGCTAAACCTTTCCCTTACGTGCATGCATATCATTAGATTTACATCTACCATATAATGTATACGCACTTCATACAAGTGTTCACTCTTTAAGAATACACTCTATTGAATACATTACAATAGTCATAAAAAAAGCGGAGGAAAATCCCTCCGCTTTATATTTCGATTTGTATCGAGAGCTAATTACATAGCTGCTTCGTAAATTTCCATTACATCCTGATCGGTAGGACAGCGAGGGTTAGTGAGACCGCAAGCATCTTTCTGTGCGTTGGCAGTCATTGTTGGAATATCAGCTGAACTTACTTTCTTACCGTAACGTTCGCCAAGAGCTTTTAAGCCTTTAGGGATACCTACATCTGAAGAAAGTTCACGGATAGCTTTCAAGCACTTCTGAGCAGCTTCGCGATCACTGAGACCATCAATATTTTCGCCCATCCAAACAGCCATATCTGCAAAACGATCCATCTTAGCAATCAAGTTGAATTCTTCAACGTGTGGCAGAAGGATAGCATTGCACTCGCCGTGTGGAAGATCGTAGAAACCACCAAGCTGGTGAGCCATTGCGTGAACATGACCAAGGCTTGCGTTGTTGAACGCCATGCCTGCAAGGTACTGAGCGTAACACATGCCGTCACGGGCTTCGATGTCCTGACCGTTTGCAACAGCAGCGCGAAGATGTATAGCAATAAGTTTAATTGCTTTTTCTGCACATGCATCTGTAAGTGGAGTTGCGGCAGTAGAAACGTATGCTTCAACAGCGTGAGTCAAAGCGTCCATACCTGTTGCAGCAGTAAGTGATGGTGGCATACCAACCATAAGCATTGGGTCATCCAAAGCAATGGTAGGAGTTACACGCCAGTCAACGATAGCCATTTTAACTTTACGGGAGGTATCAGTGATAATGCAGAAACGAGTCATTTCTGATGCTGTACCAGCTGTAGTGTTAACCGCTACATATGGAGGCATTGGTTTAGTAGATTTATCTACGCCCTCGTAGTCATGAATTTTACCACCATTTGCAACAACAAGGCCTACACCTTTACCACAATCATGAGCACTACCACCACCAAGGGTAATAAGAGAATCACAACCTGATTTACGATATACATCAACGCCGTCATGAACGTTTGTGTCTGTTGGGTTTGGAATTGTTTCGTCAAAAACTACACATTCCATATCTTCTGAAGCAAGCAAATCGACGATTTGCTGCGTCATACCGACAGCTGTAATCCCTTTATCTGTAACTAAGAGAGGCTTTTTGCCGCCTAACGTACGAATTTTTGCAGGAATTTCTTTATGAGCGCCAATACCTAATAAGGTAACACTTGGAATATAGAATCCATTCACTTGTTCACGTACAGCCATTTCACATCTCCGTAGTAAGTATCAGTGTATGAAAATTGTTATTACATTCGCTACGCCGCGAAGCAGATAACCTGTGTCGTAGTATATGAATACACACGGAAGCTGTCGCTCACAAATAAAAAGGTATTACTCACAGTACGGAACATTTCACACTTTAAAAGAACTGCATAAGTACAGAAGAATGTAATTTTATTCACAAACAACATGCTGGAATTCTATACCTTTCTAGTTCCCAAAATATACTTACCCAGCAAGCACTCGCAGACCTTGTTACATTTATCACAAAATTGTTTATATTCATGTAACAGATTGCGTTGTTCCTTTCTGAAAGAAAAATCCTTACTCCTAACCGAATCCTTGTTTACGCTCTTAGTCATAGTTCGGCAGCACTTTTTGGAGGAAGTATGAAGGTAACAATTGATTCTTTTGGGATTACCCCCTCTGGAGAGATCATAGAGCGGTATACTCTTGATAACGGCAAGGGGATAACCGTAGACTTAATTACATACGGTGCGACCATCTTAAAGATAGCAACTCCTGACTGCGGGGGAAATAGAAGTGACATTACAATAGGGTTTGATTCGATAGAAGATTACCTGAAAAAGAACCACCACTTTGGCTCAATTGTTGGCAGATATGCGAATAGAATTGAAGGTGCATCCTTCCGGCTTGGGGGAACAACCTATCATCTCGAGCAGAACAACGGGAAAAACCATATCCATGGCGGATCTCGAGGGTTTGATAAATATGTCTGGAGCGCTCATGTTATTGAGCATGAAGAAAGTGCTTCCGTCGTCATGCAGCACATTTCTCCTGATGGAGACATGGGATTTCCGGGCACGGTTTCTGTACAGATTGCCTACACTTTGGACACAATGGACACCCTAACCATTGATTATTCAGCATTCACAGATGCACCTACAGTACTCAATCTGACAAACCATACCTACTTCAACCTATCCGGCAACATTGGCTCTCCCATTTCAGACCACGTCATAACCGTCCATGCTGATGATTATCTTCCTATAAATGAAGAAGGCATCCCGACTCCCGAAGCTCCGCAACCAGTTGAAGATACGGTAATGGATCTGACACTCCCTAGTGTCATTGGCGACAAGCTCTACGAAAAAGATCCGCAGCTCATTTTTGCAGGTGGATTTGATCACACATATGTTCTTTCAAAAGATCACGATAAAATAGTACGGTTGGCGGCAATGCTCACACACCCTGATTCAGGGCGCAGCATCAGCATTGCGACTTCAGAACCGGGAATTCATGTGTACACAGCCAACAGTCTGGATGGTAAAACAAAATACCGTGATGGAATTGTGGTTCCAAAACACGGAGCTATTGCATTTGAAACGCAGCACTTTCCTAACTCACCTAACAGACCAGATTTTCCTACAACAGTACTGACACCAGAGCATACGTATACGCAGAAAACTAAATTCACTTTTAATAAAGTCATTACCACCTGCAATGTTAAATAAAAACAGCCACGGCGAGATCACTATTGCTGAAACTGCTGACAGACTCTTTATTACAGATTAAACCACACCTGCTAAAACACCATAAAAAGCCAAACTTTAAGTATACATAGGTATACAAAAGTTTGGCTTTTTTAAAACAATCCGCAAGGAGCAGAATTGTCAGAATCTAAGCTACCAAGCATTCTCGGTAGTTTTTATACATGTTAATATCGTCGAGTTAACAACATAAATAACAATACAAAGGGAAGAACCCATAAGGCTACAAGCCCCGCAAAAAAGACAGCCGCAAGAAAACAAACCGTCACGATTGCCCATAGTACATCACGTATCATTGGCGCCCTCCTATCTACATTTCAAGCATACAAAACCTGTGGTTGCTGAAAATGATTTGCATACAGTCCGGCGTTTCAATAACAAATGAGCCTGATTTTTTCCGACAAGGCCATTACATCGAGACGGTATATTTACTGTATCGGTACGGTTACAGTTGATATTGAGCCATTAACGTGAATTGAAGCATCTCAATCCCAACTCCATATTGTTGATTAATGTGTTTCAAAGCAGACAATAATTTGGAAATGCACTTACATAGAATGGAACAAATGCTTCAACCTCTTAGTGTGACAACGCAAAAACATTAAAGCATGTTCCATTTTCTATACAACAAGTTCAAATGCAAACCATCTAGACAACTCTGCACAGCCACTTTAAGACTCACAATCAAGATAATTAATGACTTACATTGTTTCAGTAACGATGTAACACTCCGTTTTTATTAAACCTATTGCACGGAGAATATTTCTTTAGTAATCTACGGCAATTGTTTCTATAGAAGCGCCTTCACTATTGCAGTCTTTCTTTGAATGCCTGCAATAGGCTATTTGCATTGCCACTGCATATAATTCCCAATTATATACCCTGACATTTTTCAAAAAGAGTGAAGCCTTTCTATTAAATGATGCGAAGGGCTTTTCTTTTCTCACGCAATCTTCATTATTTTTCCTTACGGTATCTTCTGCCCCTAGCAGTTCGAATCGCATGATGATGAAGAGTCTGTAATCTGCTCCGATGCGTTACGGACTTTCACATACAGGTATAGGTAAGCTGCCACATTTTTAATGAACAGTGTTCACTCGTGGCCTGCTCTAATGTTTCTTTTATGGGAGGTTTTTACTATGCGTACAACACGCACTCTTGCTCTCGTTCTTGCTTTTGTTCTCACTGCTTCATGCGCACTTGCGTCTACTCTTGAAGACGTAACTAAGCGTGGCTACCTTAAGTGTGGTACTCACATTGAAAACCCGGGCTTCTCCGCACTGGATAGCTCCGGTAAGCGTCTTGGCTTTGACGTTGATTTCTGCCGTGCTGTTGGCGCAGCAACCAACGTTAATGTAAAGTACACACCGCTCACCTCCAAAGAGCGCCTTCCTGCCCTTCAGTCCGGCGAAATTGACCTGCTTTCCCGTACAACTACTCAGACCATGAGCCGCGATACTAACCTTGGTCTCGATTTCACCGTTGTTACTTTGTACGATGGTCAGGGCCTTATGGTTCGTAAAGAGCTCGGCATCACCAAAGCAAGCGAACTCGACGGCGCTACCATCTGCCTGCAGACTGGTTCCACTACAGAACTCAACGTTGCTGACTACTTCCGTAAGCACAACATGAAATTTACTCCGGTTGTTTTCGACAAACAGCCAGACGTTCGTAAAGCATACGACACCGGTCGTTGTGACGTGCATACAACCGACGTTTCCGGTCTTGCTGCACAGCGCTCCCTTATGGAAAATCCTGAAGAACACATCATTCTTCCAGAACTCATTTCCAAAGAGCCTCTTGCTCCTGTAGTACGCCACGGCGACAACCAGTGGGGCGACATTGTTCGTTGGACCATCTGGCTCACCATGGCTGCTGACGAAAAAAGGCATTACTGCTGAAAACGTAGAACAGGTAGCAAAAGAAACTAAAGACCCAGAAGTTCAGCGTATGCTCGGTGTTACCGGCACTCTCTGGAGCAACCTTGGTCTTGATAAAGACGCACCTATCCGCATTATCAAAATGGTTGGCAACTACGGCAACATCTTTGATCGCAACCTTGGTACTAACACCCCGCTTCGACTCGAGCGCGGCTACAATAACCAGTGGAACAAGGGCGGCCTTATTTACGCTCCTCCTTTCCGCTAGGTCGATTGTAACTCACTGCCGGACAGAAACAGCACCGCGCTGTTTCTGCTTCGGCAGATTTTCAATTTGATACCGGACTCCACGTATCGACCGTACTCAATACCGCTGGTTCCGCTGAAAAACTGACACGCTCATGCAGTTTTTCTTGCTTCCGACACACAATCTCTTCGAAATATTATGTCACAACACGCACACGAAAATGCTCGCGTACCTTTCTGGCGAAACCCACAGATTCGTGCATGGTTATACCAAAGTATCATGCTCGGGGGCTTGTTATGGGTTGCGTTCATCATGTATCAAAATACATTGGCGAACCTTGAAAAACGCGGCATCGGTTCCGGCTTCGGATTCTTACAGAACGAAGCGGGTTTCAACATCGGCGAGACTCCTCCGATCCCTGTTCTTCAGGGCGGATTCCTCTGGTTTATTGCTGCTCTTATTGTAGGACTGTTTGCGTCACGAGCAATCGCAGTCTGGCTTAAGAAAAAAGGCACCGCCATTACCGCAAGTGACAAAACTGTTTTTGCCGTCATAACACTCGTCGGCATTATTCCGGTTCTTGTCCTCTTCCTTGGCAGCGACTCCATCGCTTTTACTCGTTACACTGAATCCTCCAGCTACGTAACAGCCCTTCTTACCGGTTTTGCAAACACCATTAAGATAACAATTCTTGGCTGCATTTTTTCTACAATCCTCGGATTAATTATTGCGCTCGGTAGACTTTCCCCTAACTGGCTCATTAGTAAACTATGCAGCTGGTATGTAGAATTAAACCGAAACCTGCCAGTGTTGTTGCAACTGTTCTTCTGGTATTTCATCGTACTGCAGCAGCTGCCTTCCGTGCGACAATCCATCGATGTAGGCGGCTGGTTAATTCTTAACAATCGCGGTCTATTTTTACCCGCACCAATAGCCCAGTCCGGTGCATGGCCTTTCTGCCTTGCTATCGGCGCTGCCCTTATCGGAATTTATTTCATCTGCCGCCGCTCAATGCGACTGCTGAACGAACGTGGCACTCCGGGTAAGATTGTATTGCCCTCTATTGCCTTACTGATCGGCCTGCCCGCACTTGTGTGGCTTATCGCGGGAACTCCTTTCACACTGGAATACCCAGAACTCAAAGGATTCAACTACCGTGGCGGCATCGATTTTACACCTGAATTCACTGCACTGCTTGTAGGCCTAACCGTGTATGTTTCTGCTTTTAACGCAGAAATTATCCGCTCCGGCATTCAGGCCGTTTCCAACGGTCAACGAGAAGCTGCCCGTGCAATTGCCCTTAAAGAGCGCCATGTAATGCGTCTTGTTATCCTGCCGCAAGCCATGCGCATTATTGTACCGCCAATGACCAGTGAATACCTTGCTATCGCAAAAAACAGTTCTCTAGCTGTTGCCATCGGTTACCCTGATTTTGTCAGCGTCGGCGGCACAATTCTCAACCAGTCCGGTCAGGCTGTAGAAATTGTAGGCATATGGATGGGCGTATACCTATCCTTATCCCTCGTCATTTCTCTTGGTATGAACTGGTATAACGCCAAAATAAAACTTGTGGAGCGGTAACATGGCAGAAATAATCAAAGACCGCCGTCCACCCGTCACTAAAACTGGTGTTCTCGGCTGGATACGCTCAAACCTGCTATTCCCGTGGTACAACGCGCTTCTTACTGTTGTTGCGGGCTGGGCAATTTTCTCTGCGGTTAAGCCTTTTGTCCAATGGGCAATCCTTAACGCATCGATTACACTTGATCCAACCGTTGCTAAGCAATATTCTGGCGCAGCATGGGGATTTGTCCGCGACATGTGGCCTGTCTTCATGGTGGGCATCTATCCGGAAGAACACCGGTGGCGTCCGGCAGTAGCATTACTGATTGTGCTTGCACTTATTATGCTGACTCTTGTCCGCAAATTCCGTGGCACAAAGTGGCTCTATACTCTGTGGGGACTCTCTCCTGTTGCTGTCTACCTTGTTATCCACGGTGGCTTCTTCACCGGACTGGAAGTTGTAGACACGCATTACTGGGGCGGGCTTATGCTTACGCTTATTCTCGCTTCCGTAGCAATGCTGTTTTCATTCCCTATCAGTGTATTACTGGCTCTCGGACGTACTTCCGACATGCCGATTATCAAGTCCTTCTGCGTGGCATATATTGAGCTGGTTCGCGGGGTTCCGCTTATTACCATTCTGTTTATGGCATCTGTAGTGCTTCCGCTGTTCCTTCCAACAGATATGGAGCTGGATAAGGTATTGCGTGCTATGGTGGGTATCACCATGTTCTTCTCTGCCTACCTTGCAGAAAACATTCGAGGCGGCTTACAAGGTCTCGGTAACGGACAATACGAAGCAGCCGATGCCATCGGCATGGGATACTGGCAGAAGACATTACTGATTGTTCTGCCGCAAGCGCTACGCATTGTAATTCCGCCGATGGTTAACAACTTTATCGGTATTCTTAAAGACACATCACTGGTTGGTATTGTAGGTCTGGTTGATCTGTTGCAGATTGCCTTTGCAACTACCTCCAACCCCAAGTGGTTCGGTAGGCTGGAAGAAGCATATGTATTCGTAGCACTTTGGTACTGGATTCTTTGCTACTCACTGTCCCGCTACAGTCAGCACCTCGAAAAGAAATACGCGTCCAAGTAGACAGGTAAGGATATAATTATGAGTCAGATTCATACTGCAACCCATCTTGCTGGTAATCAGGTCATTATAGAGATGGACGGCGTAAACAAATGGTACGATCAGTTCCATGTTTTAAAAGATATTAACCTGCAGGTTCGCCAGCAGGAAAAAGTGGTAATCTGCGGCCCTTCAGGTTCCGGTAAGTCTACCCTTATCCGTACACTGAACCGTCTTGAAGAGCATCAGGAAGGCGACATCATTGTTGATGGCACTACCCTGACAAACGACACCAAACATATTGAAGTAATTCGCCGCGAAGTAGGCATGGTGTTCCAGCAGTTCAACCTGTTTCCGCACTTGTCTATTCTGGACAACGTAACAATCGGCCCGATCTGGGTGCGCAAAATGCCTCGTAAACAGGCAGAGGAAATTGCGTACACATTTCTCGAACGCGTTGGCATCGGCGAACAGGCAAACAAATTCCCCGGTCAGCTCTCCGGCGGTCAGCAGCAGCGCGTAGCTATCGCCCGCGCTCTTGCCATGCAGCCAAAAATTATGCTTTTTGACGAGCCTACATCCGCACTTGATCCTGAAATGATTAAAGAAGTTCTCGACGTAATGCGCGAGCTTGCGGATCAGGGTATGACCATGATCTGTGTTACACACGAAATGGGTTTTGCCCGTGAAGTTGCCGACACCATGGTGTTCATGGATCAGGGTCAGATTGTAGAATATGCTCCTGCGAAGGAATTTTTCTCCAACCCGCGTGAAGAACGCTGTAAAGCATTCCTTGAACAGATTCTGAATCACTAAGCCGACAACACTCACATTTCCAATTTTAGAGAGAAGCCTAATAGCTTCTCTCTTTTTTTGTTCACACGAAATAACC
The DNA here is from genome assembly GCF_009914765.1 of Halodesulfovibrio sp. MK-HDV. Classification (NCBI taxonomy): domain Bacteria; kingdom Pseudomonadati; phylum Thermodesulfobacteriota; class Desulfovibrionia; order Desulfovibrionales; family Desulfovibrionaceae; genus Halodesulfovibrio; species Halodesulfovibrio sp. MK-HDV. The sequence continues at coordinate 49,074 of NZ_WYDS01000016.1, forward strand.
AACGTCACAATAGCTTAACATGATTCGCTAAAAAGATTTCAAGCCGTCATCACGAAGTAACAGGCACACTGCAAAAAGGTCGCAATACTTTTAGAGGTTGCGCCGTATGCGCCAAACAAAATGCCCCGAGCATGAATCCAATAGTTTCCAACAAGTTTACAACAGGTGACAGAAATATTTCTCGCAGCCTGCCAACAAGCTTAAGGAGTACGTGATGCGTTTCTTAGGACTACGTTCTGTTTCAGCAATGTTATGTGCACTTATCGTGCTTACCGGTTCTGTCTGTATTACCCATGCCGAAGAATACTACTCCGGCACTCCAGCTAAGTATGTGTTTCTCTTCATCGGTGACGGCATGGGCATTGCTCAAAAAATGTCTACCGAAGCAGTCACTGGTGAACAACTTGTCTTTGACGACTTCCCTGTTCAAGGCATCACGACCACACAGGCCAACAACAGATTTATTGTTGGATCAGCTGCCGCCGCAACTGCCATGAGCTCTGGTCAAATTACAAATATCGGCATGATCGGTATGTCTCCAAACGGAAAAAGCGTAAAAACAATTGCAGAAATGGCGCGTGATAACGGCCAAAAAGTCGGCATTGTTTCAAGCGTATCCATTGACCACGCAACTCCTGCCGCATTCTATGCTCACGTTCCAAAGCGCTCACAGTATCACTATATTGATCATGCTCTCGCAGCTTCCAATTTTGACTACTTTGCAGGTGGCGGTCTTAAAGATCCCAAAGGCACACGCAAAGGCATTGAAGCTCGCGGCAACGCAGTAACAGCCATTAAAAAAGCCGGATACAAAATAATATCCAACCGCAGCGGATTTGAAAAACTTTCAAAGAGTAGCGGCAAAGTGCTTGCGTACAACGAGTGGTTGCAGGATTCCGGCGCAACACCATACGAAATTGATCGCCGCACACAGGATATCTCTCTGGCCGAATTTACTGCAAAAGGCATTGCCCTGCTCGACAACCCAGAAGGTTTCTTCCTGATGGTTGAAGGCGGTAAAATTGACTGGGCTTGCCATGCAAACGATGCAAAAGCCGCAGTCATGGACACCGTAGCTTTCAACAACGCCGTAAAAGAAGCCGTGGCGTTCTATAAAAAACATCCTAACGATACGTTGATAGTCGTCACTGGTGACCACGAAACTGGTGGCATGACTCTCGGCTTTGCCGGAACCAAATACGAAAGCCATTTTAATGTGCTTGATGCACAGACTGTCTCTTTTGAAAAATTCACTCAGGAAGTCATGGAGCCTTTCAAAAAAGCAGCTCACGGCAAAAATACGTTCGAAGACATCAAACCGCAGATTACAAAATACTTTGGTCTCAAGTTTGAAGGTAACCCTAAAAAAGATACCATGGTGCTTAAGCCGTATGAAGTTGCCAAACTTCAAGAAGCATTCATTCAGTCTATGGCTGGACAACTCATCAAAAACAATTCTCCACAGGCAGCCATTCTGTACGGTAGTTACGACCCGCTTGTTGTGGCTGTAACCCACACTGTAAACAACAAAGCCGGTCTTGCGTGGACGTCCTTCAAACACACAGGCACTCCTATTGTAACCAGTGCAATTGGTGTCGGTGCAGAAAGCTTTAGAAACAATTACCATCAGTCCGAAATTGCTAAAAAAATTATGGCGGTAATGGGCATTGCCCCTGCTGTAAGCGTAGCATCTAAGTAGCATTAGTCTATGGCCCCAGAAATGGCGGTACGTTTCCCCTCGTACCGCCATTTCATTTCTGCTCTTATCCAGCTGCAAAATAAGGTGAAGACTGTGCGTACAAAATCGACAACACGAGACAACATTCTCATTGGTGTTTTTTTACTTCTCTCTATTGTTCTCTGGAATGTTCCAACACCGTTTGATGACAGAATAGACGACACTGCCGAACAATTTAAAGGCGAAATTCTTTCAGTTGATAACAGCCAGCTCCAACGACATTCGCTGGTAACTGTTGGTGTACAGATTCTTGATGTCACAATGCTGGAAGGCGCACGCAAAGGGGAAACTTTTACGGTCAGTAACCAACTCATGGGTCGACTCGACATCGACAAGGCTTTCTCCGTAGGTGATACGGCCTTACTCGTTGTCACCCATACACCGGAAGGGGCAATAGATACAATTGTCCCTCAGGATCACTACCGCATAGATCTTGAGCTAGGTTTGCTTTTCTTGTTTGCCCTGCTGTTAATTCTCTTCGGCGGCAAAACGGGGGCAAAAGCATTACTCAGTTTCATTTTTACGGGACTTGTATTGTGGAAAATTTTTATTCCGTCTCTGCTTCTCGGTGTTGATCCCATATGGCTTGCACTCGCAATTGTAGCAAGTCTCACGGGTACAATCATTTTTCTTGTGGCAGGACTAAGCCGTATGGGAACAGTGGCTTTTCTGGGAGCAATGCTCGGGGTAGCAAGTAGTTGTGGTCTGGCAGTATGGGCAACAAGTGCCTTCAAACTTCACGGTGCCATAATGCCCTTCGCAGAAACGTTGCTCTACGCAGGGTATGCTCACTTGAATATTACGCAGATTTACGTGGCAGCCATTTTTGTAGCAGCATCCGGTGCCGTTATGGATTTAGCAATGGATGTGGCGGCAAGCTTGCAGGAAGTCGTGGACACTCACCCGTCAATCAGCAGAAAAGAGGCATTGTTCTCCGGTCTCAGAGTCGGACGCGCTGTGGTGGGTACCATGACGACTACTCTGCTACTTGCATATTCAGGCGGCTATGTAACCTTGCTTATGGCTTTCATGGCTCAAGGTATTCCCGTCATCAATATGTTCAACATGCTCTATGTCGCCGCTGAGGTAGTCAAAACGCTAGTGGGCAGTTTCGGCCTTGTGCTTGTTGCGCCGTTTACCGCGTGCATCGGAGCAATTCTCTTCACACAGAAAAAAGAAAGTGCTCAGCCGCAAAAGCAACTGAGCACTGTATTACAAAACTCATAGGGTAACGCACTGCGTCACATCAGTACTACAAATTCACCAAATTTTCTATTCAAACAGAGCTCAGCCCTGCCGATCATTTTTTGGCTACTCTTAGTTATTACCATTTACCGCCTGTCAGCTTCTTCCAGTCCCCAAGGAAACTGGCAAGCCCTTTATCAGTAAGTGGATGATGTACAAACTGCTGCAGAACACTAAAAGGAACAGTCGCCACATCTGCACCGACCAAAGCAGCCTCAAGCACATGCATAGGATGACGGACACTCGCTACAAGAATCTTTGTAGTGTATCCGTAGTTATCAAAAATAGTGCGGATTTCTTCAACCAAATTCATACCGTTATCGCCAATGGCATCAAGACGACCAATAAACGGACTTACATAAGTTCCGCCTGCTTTTGCAGCAAGCAACGCCTGTAACGGTGAAAAGATCAATGTAACGTTTGTATGAATACCTTCACTGGAAAGAGCCTTGATAGCTTTCAGCCCTTCTGACGTCATAGGGATTTTAACAACAACGTTGTCGCCCATTTTTTTCAGATCATGCGCCTGTGCAATCATGCCCGGTGCATCTTCTGCTACAACTTCGAGACTTACAGGCCCTTTTACTACTTCTAAAATTTCTCTTGCGCGTACGCGCCAATCTCCGCCTTCGCGCGAAAGTAATGTAGGGTTGGTGGTAACACCGTCAATTAAACCCTGTTCTGTTGCTGTCTTAATGTCTTCTATACTAGCGGTATCAATAAAAAATTCCATAATATCCCTCTGGGTGTTGTTTGGAAGTACGCAGTAAACCGTGTCTGTACGCGGCCTTCAGCCCACGTAAACAAAGCATACTTTTCGTACTTTTTTATTTTTTCGCTTGACTTTCCCGGCTGTTTTATTCAAAAAACATCTCGCACTTAGCGATCACGTTTTTCACGACTTGGTTTCTACTTGCATTTGATGGCGAGATAGCTCAGTTGGTTAGAGCATGCGGCTCATATCCGCAGTGTCGGGAGTTCAATTCTCTCTCTCGCTACCAATAAGGAAACTTGGATCATAGATGTATGTCTATGATCCTTTTTTTATGTCCAGAGCACAGCAACAACAGAATACTCAGGGTGATCTCTTTACTCAAATTTAACATGCGACTGTATAAAAGCTTTTGATACAAACGTATGGAGAAAAAATGAGATACATTCTTTTTATTCTGATAGCACTGAGCATTCCAAGCATGGCTTTTGCTGAACAAATTATTATCGTCGAAGACAACGAACCTGATTTTATCATCATTGATGACAGATCCGATGAAGAACGGTTTATCGACTTCCTATTCGAAGAAGATGAACCGGACGTTATGGTCATCCAAAAAAGAAGACCTGACATTGTTTATATCGAAGACGATGAACCGGATGTTGTGATCATTCAAAACAATGAGCCGGATGTAATCTATATCGAGAACGACGAACCGGACGTCATTTACGTCAAGGACTACAACGAACCAGGTGTAATCATTATCAACGACTAGCAATCCCCAAAAAACTATTTGTTCAGGCTCGCGCTTAGGACGGTATCGTTATCTAAAACAATAGTCCCTCACGCTCTTGCTTTCCTGAAATTCACGACCCTTTTAAAGGGTCTTTTTTTTGATCGCACACTTCTCGTAGAATATACGCTCTCGCCATTCACGTCTTTTAGTATTCTTAGGCACTACGCTCTATTCAATTTTTCCTGAAATTCCCATACTTGCCATAACGCTACAAAGTTAACAGGCTTTTGTCAGCCTATTAATCCCTCTTCATTCCGGCTGACCGAGCCATCAATATAGTATCAATTCCCACCGCAACTGACATATTGACCTTACTGAGAGTGACCTATAAAAATACAGAGGTTCTGGCTCATAATCAGCTATACGCAACCTCGAGAGATCATCACTCAGGTACAAGGAAAAACATGATACATTCACTTAAAGCTGTTGTTTTCGATTTCGACGGCACACTAGCTATTCCGACCATCGATTTTAACGAGATGAAGCAACGAGCGCACGATGCTGTAAAGATCGTATACCCGAACCTTCCAGATCTTAATGGTCTCCCACTCCTTGAATGGCTTGATATGGCAAAAGAACAGGCAACTAAGGAAAGACTGTCTATTCTAGATGCAATGGACGAAGCAGCCATCAGCGCCGCAAAAGATGTTGAGCTTGAAGCTGCAGCACGCAGTGACGTTTTTGCATGGGCTCGCACACTGCTTTCTGAATTACTTAAGAGAGACATTACTCCCTGTATCGTTACCCGTAACTGCACAGAGGCTGTTCGCATTGTTTTTCCGGATGTAGATGAATACTGCCCGGTCATCCTTACCCGCGATGATGTTCCCATTGTAAAGCCTGACCCTGACCATCTGCATAGAGCACTTGCACTTGTCGGCTGCCAGCCAGAAGAAGCTATTATGACTGGCGACCACCTGATGGATATTCACACAGGTAAAGCTGCAGGCACACTAACAGCTGGTGTATGCACCGGAGAAGCCACACGCGAAGAATTTGAAGCAGAAAATCCAGATTTTATTGCAACAGACTGCTGGGATCTCTTCCTGCAAATGACCGCGCGTTAAGAGAACAATTCTCAGCTGTTACAGAAAAATCATAGCCGATACAGGTGCCAAATAATCACTGACTGGTAAACTCAACACGTTACAATCACGCAGTAACCTAGTTAAAGTTTATCAGGAGAGTAACATGAAAGGCATTCGGCTATCGTTTTTTATCTGGCTGGCCATTTCTTTTCTTTCAAGCCCAGCTTTTGCAGCTGTTTCACCCAACGCTGCATCCGACACAACCAAAGCTGCTAACGCCCAGTGGTTAAAAATTCTGCCGTTTGCCAATGAGCAGGATTTTAAAGATGCCGCAAAAGGCTTCATTGCCCCACTACCCAACGACGGCATAATTAAAAATGCCGAGGGGCGTGTTGTATGGGACATGAAAGCATTCAAATTTATTACTGAACAGAAAAAAGCCCCCGACACCGTCAACCCTAGCTTGTGGCGTCAAATGCAGCTTGTCATGCAGGGTGGCTTATTTAAAGTTTGTGACAGAATCTACCAAATACGCAATGCTGACCTTTCAAATATGACCATCATTGAAGGGGACACTGGCATTATTGTCATCGACCCGCTTATCTCAACAGAAACAGCAAAGGCAGCTCTTGACCTTTATTTCGCGCATCGCCCTAAGAAACAGATCGTGGCAGTGTTTTATTCACATAGCCATGTAGACCACTTTGGTGGAGTACGCGGCATAATTGATGAAAAAGATGTCACAGATGGCAAAATTAAAATTTTTGCTCCAGAAGGTTTTACCGAAGCTGCCGTTTCAGAAAACGTGTATGCCGGTAACGCAATGAGCCGAAGGGCTACATATATGTACGGCAACCTTCTTCCACCATCCCCGCAAGGACAAGTCGGTGCAGGTCTCGGCACCACTACATCCACTGGCACTGTCACACTTATCCTCCCGACAGATCTCATCAAAGAAACCGGTCAGAAAGTAAAAATTGACGGACTGGACTTTGAATTCCTCATGGCTCCAGGCTCTGAAGCACCAGCAGAAATGCATTGGTACGTTAAACAGCTTAAAGCCGTCTCAGCCGCAGAAAACTGCACCCATACACTACATAATACGTACACACTTCGCGGTGCAAAAATTCGTAATCCACTTGCATGGTCAAAATATCTCAACGAAACTATCCAGATGTGGGGGGAAAATGCAGAAGTCCTCTACGGCATGCATCACTGGCCTGTATGGGGAAAAGCTGTCGTCGAGAATTTAAAGATGGCTCGTGACGGGTACCGTTTTATTAACGATCAAACACTGCGTCTTGCCAATATGGGATACACACCGGATCAAATTGCAGAACAAGTCCATTTCCCAGAGAACTTAGCTCAACATTGGGCAATGCGCGGCTACTACGGCTCTGTATACCACAACGTAAAAGCGACCTACGTATTCTACCTCGGTTGGTTTGATGGCAACCCGTCTACCCTGCATGTGCTTCCCCCTGTAAAAGCAGCAAAAAAATATGTTGAATATATGGGCGGCGCAAAAGCAATCATCACTAAAGCGCGCAAAGCATACGAGAACGGTGAATACCGTTGGGTAGCCGAAGTGGGCAACCATATCGTGTTTGCGGACCCTTCCAACAAAGAAGCCCGCATGCTGGTGGCAGACGCTCTGGAGCAGATGGGATATCAAGCTGAATCCGGCCCATGGCGTAACTTCTATTTAACAGGTGCACAGGAATTACGGGACGGCATCAAAGAACTGCCTGCTCCAAACACATCCTCACCGGATTTTATTAAAGCCGTAGATACGACGATGCTGTTGGACTACACAGGAGTGCGCCTTAATCCACAGAAAGCAGCTGGACAGGACATTACTATCAATTTGATACTCACCGACACATCAGAAAAATTTGTTCTGGAACTTCGAAACTCAGCACTCTCTAACCGCCATGGCACCATTGATAACGCAGACCTCACTCTTGAAATGACGCGAGCCCTTCTTAACAAAATATTCCTCAAAGAAACCACACTGGCCGACGCGTTGAAAACGAAAGATATAACAGCAGACGGTGATGAGAAAAAAATCCATGCTCTTTTGGGCATGCTCGACAACTTCCCGTTCTGGTTTAACATCGTTACGCCAAACGCACCGCAGTCTAAAAACTAATACAAAAAGAAAAGGCACGACGTAAATGTCGTGCCTTTCTTTTTGTAAATTTTCATGCCTTCGAAAAGTCTTCAACATGCTTGCCTTCGGCGACTCTTCGAGGAGGAAGGGCTCCGCCCTCCACCCGCAAGGGGCTTGCCCCTTGACCCCGATTATTTTGAGTTATTGTTATGGTGGACGGGAAGTTTCTTGTACGTGGGGGCATCAGTGTCTAAAAAAGATATGGCTCTCTTTTAGACGGGAATATCACCTAGAGTTGCTATCCAACCAACAGCAGGCGTATGCCGCCGCCCCAAATGGTTACATTGGAAAATTCACTCGTCTGCGCCCGATGAGCAATGCCATGCAGCGCACCAACTCGAATATACTTTTTATACACATCCCAATGTCCCCTATGAAGAAACTGTTCCGCAAGCGAACATACATACTGGGAAGGCAGCTCTATATTTCTTTCAGCAAGGGCAAAATCGATAAGCAAAGCATTAGGGGCAATGCGCATACATTCACGGACAATCTGTTCTGCAACTTCCGGATCAACCTGATGCAAACCGAAACTCACAATGCATAAGTCGAAGGAACCGTCTTTAGCATCTAAAAAAGACTGCCCTTCATGTATCTCTCTTTGTGAATGAGCCAACACCGTGTGCAGGGTGTTGTGATTGAGAACCTCAAGGCGATCAACATACCCATCCAAAGCATGAGACAAAGAAGTCGTATTCTCGCCAATAACAAGGACGTTCCGCGCCCGAGATTTTCGCACAAGTCTTACGGACTGTTCCACCGTACTAGCAACAATCTTCTTCCATAAAAAAGTGGTTATGGCATTCACGCTATGTCCCCTCTTCTTCAGAAATATTACTTGTCAAAACTCGCTGCATTTCTTCACGCACAACAAGCTTCACCTCTTCCATATCCGGCAAAGCTGGCAAGGTGTTAAGCAAACGTTCCATCACACCGCGGTCATGCAGCAATTGCATAGAAGCACGGTACTCTAAACCAAAGACCCAGCTTGAAAGAAGCAGCTTAAAATCGTTTATGTACCGCATATCACCATATCGTACAGACTCGCCATTCAGGACATTCTGCAAGATCTTATAGGTATACTCAGTCGGGCAATCTTCAAGCCCCATGGTAATGACATCACTCTTAGAACCGTCATGCGTAAAATTAGATACAAGCACTGGAAAAATATCCAGTTTGTCACTGTCGCGCACAATGTGCGTTGCAATACGGATATGTTTTGGAAGTGCTGACGGAAGCGCATATTTATTGTGCAACGCAACCGTTGCTCTTACTGCATGCTGTATTTCTTTCGGTTCATGCTCCAGGATGCTTTCCTGTTTTAAAATTCGGCAACCTAGCAAGCCGTGGTTTACAGAATTCTGATCACTGTAGGTTTTATATATGTTGTACTGCTCAAACCGTCCGACATCGTGAAACAATGCGCCGAGCAACGCAACATTCATTGTTGATGAATCTAACGACAGCGAAGCAGTAATTTGCTTCGCGTTGCCAAAGACCCGCAATGTATGTTCACGTTTTAAATCAATGTATTGTTGATCGTGTTGATCAGCTTGTGCATAGCCTTCAACATACTCTGCAAACCATTTTTGATACGATGTAAGATCTGGAGTCATAGCTACTTCTGTAGTGTGTCGGATTTTTTTTTCTGCCTGAATTTTCGCCTCAGCTTTACGTGCTGCCTTTTCCGCATTACGCGTTGCTTTCGCTTCATCATTCCATTCATCCCACTGTTTTTCTCTAAAAAACCCTTTAGGGCCAAAGAGGACACGCAGGTAGATGATGATGAACATAAAAAAAAACAAATATAAGAGCATATTGCCCATATTTCGTTGAAATAAAATTATTTACGGCTTCGTCAAAGGTCTTCGATTCAACAACGGTCTGAGCCCATGATGAAATCTTTTCAAACACTAGAACCTCCGGTATTACACCTGCTCTCCGAATATGTCCGGAGCGGGATTATCGTCATGCAATATCAAAAAAGTACGCGCGAAAAATATTCTTCTATTTTTTCAAAAGAGTACAGATGGGGACAGGGAAATCCGGTTGTCCCAATGTTTTGATTCTGCTAAGTTCATTTGATACTAAATAGTACCAGTCATTCCGTAAAACTGATTCTATAAATACTGTTCAGAAACCTTCCACATTAGTTGCGAACCATGTCAGATTTTGTACATTTACACTGCCATACAGAATACAGCCTTCTTGATGGCGCTATCCGTTTAGAAGACCTTTGTCAAAAGGCTTCTGATTTCAACATGCCTGCCGTAGCCATTACTGACCACGGTAACATGTACGGTGCTGTCTATTTTTATCTTATTGCTAAAAAAGCCGGTCTCAAGCCAATTATCGGGTGTGAAGTGTATATTTCACACGGTGATCATACAGAAAAAACCGGTGACTTTGCCAAAAAGCGCTACCACTTAGTGCTTCTTGCCCAAAACGAAGAAGGGTACAAAAATCTTTGTAAAATCGTAACGGAAGGTTGCGTTAACGGCTTCCACTATAAGCCTCGTGTCAGCAAAGAGGTTTTACGCGAGCATAGCGAAGGACTTATTGCTCTTTCCGCATGTCTTGCCGGTGAAGTTCCTCGGTACCTGCTGAACCACTCCATGGACGAAGCAGAAGAAATAGCACGAGAATACGCTGAAATTTTCCCGGACAAATTCTACCTAGAGCTACAATCCAACGGATTGAAAGAACAGGAAGAGCTAAACGATAAGCTCATTGAACTGTCCAAACGCACAGGGCTTCCTCTTGTGGCAACAAACGACTGCCACTACCTGAATGCATCAGACGTTGAAGCGCACGACACCCTGCTTTGTATCCAGACCGGTGCAAAAGTTCAGGATGAAAAACGCATGCGTTTCAACACAACGGAGCTGTACTACAAATCTCCGGAAGAAATGAAGGCTGCGTTTGCACATGTACCGGAAGCTATTTCCAACACCGTAAAAATTGCTGATCAAATCGATATTGAACTCACATTAGGTGAATACTACTTCCCTGAATACGAGTTGCCTGAAGGCGTGACCATGGCTGATGAATTCAGCCGTATGTGTCGTGAGGGTCTTCAAAAACGTATTGATATTATCCCGTACGAAATCGACGAAAAAATTTACTGGGACAGACTTGAGCTTGAGCTGAAAGTTATTAACGACATGGGCTTTCCGGCCTACTTCCTCATCGTGCAGGACTTTATTAACTGGGCAAAAGACAACGGTATTCCTGTCGGACCGGGGCGTGGTTCTGCTGCGGGCTCAATTGTCGCATGGGCACTGCGTATTACCAACCTTGACCCAATCCCGTATGATCTACTCTTCGAACGGTTCCTGAACGTAGAACGTGTATCCATGCCGGATATCGACGTCGACTTCTGTGAACGCCGTCGAGGCGAAGTTATCCGCTATACCATGGAACAGTATGGCGAAGACAAAGTTGCGCAGATTACTACCTTCGGTAAAATGAAGGCAAAAGCAGTAATTAAAGACGTTGCCCGTGCTCAGGGTCTCACATTTCAGGAAGGCGATAGGATCTCAAAGCTTATCCCTGATGAAATGAATATAACCATTCAAAAAGCGTTAGCGGCAGAACCTGAGCTTGCAGATCTTTATCGTAACGATGCAACTGTTAAAAAACTTATTGATATTTCCCAGCGCCTCGAGGGTCTTTGTCGCCATGCATCCACTCATGCTGCTGGTGTTGTTATCTCTGACAAGCCGATGGTTGAATACCTGCCACTGTACCGAGATAAAAAAGGCGGCAGGGTAACCCAGTTCGACATGAAAAAGGTTGAAGAAGTCGGTCTTGTAAAATTCGACTTCCTCGGTCTGCGAACCATGACGGTTATTCAGGATGCTGTAGACAACATCGGATTAGTCGGTAAACCACAACCAGATCTCGACACACTGGCATTTGATGATGCAGCAACGTACGAGCTCTATCAACGCGGCGATACTGACGGTATTTTTCAGGTAGAATCCTCCGGTATGCGTACGTACCTTCGTATGCTCAAACCGAGTTGTTTCGACGATATTATTGCGATGCTCGCCCTCTACCGTCCGGGTCCATTGAACTCCGGTATGGTTGATGAATTTATTAAGCGTAAGCACGGCGAAGTTCCTGTTGTGTACCCGCTTCCGTCATTGGAAGACTGCCTGAAGCCTACATACGGTGTTATCGTATATCAGGAACAGGTAATGCAGATTGCACAGATTGTCGGTAATTACACCCTTGGCGGTGCGGATTTACTGCGTCGTGCAATGGGTAAAAAGAACGCTGAAGCAATGGCGCAGGAGCGTACTAAATTTGTCGCCGGTGCATCTGAAAACGACATTCCAAAAGAAAAGGCCGAAGAAATCTTTGACCTTATGGAACAGTTTGCAGCATATGGCTTCAACAAATCCCACTCCGCTGCATACGCACTTATTTCCTACTGGACCGCATATCTCAAAGTTCATTATCCGGTAGAATTTATGGCTGCCCTCATGACTTCTGAGATGGGCAACCAGGATAAGGTTCTTAAATATGTTGCGGCATGTCGCGACATGGATGTTTCTGTAAAACAAGCAAATGTTCAGGCATCACGCCGCCAGTTCACCGTACACGAAGGCGAAGTTATCTTCGGCCTCGGAGCTATTAAAACTGTAGGTGATGAAGCTATCCGCGAAATCGTGGAAGCTCGCGAGGCTGACGGCGAATTTCCATCCATGCTCGACCTTGCCAGCCGTGTAGGATTACGCAAGGTAACCAAACGAGTAATTGAGAATCTGATTAAAGGTGGCGCAATGGACTGCTTTGGCGTTTCCCGCCGAGGTATGCTTGCTGCTTTGGACAGCGTCGTTGCTAAAGCTCAGAAGAAAGCTAAGGATAAAGATTCCAATCAGGTTTCTTTATTCACCATGATCGCGGAAGAACCAAAAGTTATCGGCGGCATCGGGTTTGAGTGCGAAGAACAGACTCTTGAAGAATTTGATGACGAGCAGAAACTGCGTTTTGAAAAAGATGCGCTTGGCTTCTACTTAACAAGTCACCCTTTGCAGCCATTCCGCCGCGAGCTACACCGACTGCATTTGCAGCCATTGGAAGAAGCTGCGGACCTTGAGCCGGGTGGAGAAATTAAATGCGCCATTCTGGTAACAGCTATGAAAGAGCACGTTACCAAGAAAGGCAACAAGATGGCTTTTATGGACATTGAAGATCTCACCGCTTCCGGCGAGCTTGTTGTTTTTCCAGAAGCATATGCCGAAGGAAAAGAGCTGTTTTTAAGCGAACAACCACTGTTGTTAACAGCCAAAATCAGTGATCAACAAAACAACGAAGATGGTGACGACGAAGACGCTGTAAAAGAAATTAAGTTGTTATGTGAGAAGGTTGAGTCACTCACCGAAGCATGTCAATGCAATCTTGAGCCGACAACAATTGACATACCATATAACAGATTATGCATGCAGGCCATCACAGATCTTAAAGAGGTTTTAGTAAAACATAATGGTCCAGTACCAGTTTATGTACGAGCCATGATCAGTGACTCTGATGCAATTTTCAGTCTGGATGAAGCATACTCTATTCATCCGGGACCTCAATTCGAAAAAGACTTTGCCAAATGGAAAGGAGTTGTCCATGGCTAATGGTATCTGGCGGCTAACTGTGCGTTCCGATTTTGCAGCCGCACACGCACTTCGCAACTACGATGGTAAGTGCGAAAATATTCACGGACACAACTTTGCTGTTGAAGCTGTTGTAGAAGGTGACAAGCTTTCTGAAGACGTTGAAATTCTTCTCGACTTCAAAGTAATGAAAAGTAAACTGAAAGAAGTCACCGAGCTTATCGATCATAAAGATTTGAACTGTACAGCTCCGTTTGACAAAATGAACCCTTCATCTGAAAACCTTTCCCGTTTCATTTATCAGGAACTGGGTAAGCGAATTGAATCATACGGCGTACGCGTTCACTCCGTGACTGTGTCTGAAAAAGCTGCACAGTCTGCGACCTATCTGGAGTTATAGGACATGATGGATTTGAACTGGCAGGTCATTTTTGAAATCTCTGTCACATTATTTTTGATTTTCGATCCGCTTGGCAACGCCGCCATGTGTCTACCTATGCTGGGCGCTTTTACGCCCAAGCAACAGCGACGCATTATGCTGCGAGAGCTCGTTATCGCACTCGGAATCATTCTTTCGTTCATGTACCTTGGTGACAACCTGCTCGGTTTGCTTAACATTCATCACTCTACACTACGTATTGCCGGTGGTATTATCCTGCTCATCATTTCCATGAAAATGGTATTCCCACAGGGTAATGGTTCTTCAACAGATCTTGAGAAAGATCCGTTTATTGTGCCTATTGCTGTCCCGCTCCTCGCTGGACCATCCTTGCTGGCAGCAGTCATGCTGTATGCAGCACGATCTCAAGAGAGCCCGCATGGCAACACAGAACTGTTAACAGCTATCTTTTTGTCATGGCTTGTTACCGCCATTATCCTGCTCTGCTCCTCGTCCCTTACCAAAATATTAGGGCACCGGGGTTTGCGGGCAACAGAACGTCTCATGGGACTCATTCTGATTTTTATGGCCGTTCAAATGCTTGAAGACGGCATCCGCATGTTTGTAGAAACATTTTAGAAGACTACAGCGCCCCGTGTGCCATACGTCTTTTTAAAGACATTAAACGGCCATCTTTTTTCGATACTTTATCGAATAAAGATGGCCGTTTTTTTAGACTAAAGTCAGCACACTATAAAAAATATTGATCCAAAAACTCGAATGAATATCACATATTCACGACACACAAACTTTTTGAAAATGAGCTCTACGTTCTAATCTGGAAAATTCAAAATAAGCACTGTTACCCTTTCTGCTCTCAAATAAAGGGCAGTACAACGGAAAGAGAATGCTCTACACTAGATTCTTTTTCACCGGTAGGCGCGACATAGTGTATTGCAGATTCAGCTGATTCTCTGCCTGCAATCTTTGCTATAATCCAAGTAGCCAAATATTGAGAAGCCATACAGCCACCTGCTGTAGCTATATTGCCTTTTGCAAAAAATGGATCATCTAAGACCTTGATTCCAGCATCCATCACCCAAGGCTTAGTTGTTAAATCTGTACAAGCAGGTATACCATCAAGCAACCCCAATACTCCCAAAAGCAACGTGCCCGAGCACTGAGCGCAGATCACTTGCCTTTGCGAATCTAAACTCAATCTACCCAGTATCTCATCATCCTTTGCAACATCACGAGTACATACACCGCTACCGAAAATAACGACATCTGCACTATTTGCGAACTCCAAAGGCTGCTGCGCTGTAACGGTTACTCCGTTCATTGATGTTACAGTCTCTTTAGGACATGTAATCTGTACATTCCATCCAAATTCTTTCATTCGGTTTAAGATACCTAGAGCTATAAATGAGTCCAGCTCGTTAAATCCATCAAAGGTTAAAATCGCTATATTCATTAGTTACCTCCAGTTAGAGCACATAATTATTTCTATTTTTCTTAAATTAATAATGACTGGAGCATACCTTATATCCTCTGTCAATCTGACCACCAAAGGCAGCATGTTCTGCCTTTGCAAGTGTTAATGTGATCATCACCAATGATTCACCGATAACGCTTTGTAAAAAAAATTCATGATTCCGCTCTATCTACCCATCTCCGTCCTCGCGCCACACACACAACTACTCTAAACCTTAAGAACTCTTTTGCACACAAAACTGCACACACGCCAGTAAATAACAACCTATGTTCATTTAATATTCTCTTGGAACAGCGTGAAGGAGATGCTGTCATCCACACAACATGTGCAATTATAGACACATACATGTATATATTTTGTACACAATTTGCTTATATAAAAACTGCACAACTGCAAGTAGCTGAAATACTGTACACGTTTTTTTGGTACATCTATTGCTATATCCAAAGTACGTGTGATGCATTTTACACGTGACATGATGGCTGCATTATAATGAGGAAACTTCACTACTACTATGTAGATCGTTTTTTACTCTATCCGTTAACTATCCAATGCATTGTGCATTTATAATGCAGTCATCATGTACTCAAACACTCAGTTATTAAATAAAGAATATGCACATAAGATGAGATTTATGCAGTTATGCACATAAGATCATCATGTATGGCGAGGATAATTATGAATTGTCCAAATTGCAGCACAAAACTGCATATGACGGAACGAAAAGGCATTGAAATTGATTTCTGTCCAGACTGTCGAGGCGTATGGCTCGACAGGGGCGAGCTGGATAAAATTTTAGAAAAAAGTATCGCCGAAGAACAGGAATACAGCAGGCCGCAGGCGTCACAGCAAGTCATGCAGCCCACCTCATCCGGTTTTCCAGATGCGCAGCAACGCAAAGATTATGATTCGCACAATTACAAACATGGAAAGCATAAACACGGACACGGACACGAGCAATACGGACACAAAAAAAGCCGTAAGCCATGGTTCATGGAACTATTCGACTAAAAAATTTTGCATATACCTCTATGATGAAAAGCAGCAGTTGTTATCAAGTAAGCCGTATAACAGCCCCCCAGTCAGTTATACGAAGGTGATCGCTTAGAGCCGCAAATACTCTTCGGCAGCAGACTATGTGGCTCAATTTGATAACTTCGAAAGCTCATATCCCCGCATAGCAATACAGTCACTTTCTAAGGATGCTATGCAGGATGAATCTAACATCTTAGCCGACGGGGTAAGGAGCCCCTTCAACCACGCGGAACTCAGCCGCGTGAGGCAGAGCATAATTGAACTTCTTTCCTCCTGAAAAAAGAAGAGCAAATCGTACGATCCTAAGCATAAAAGGGTGAGTTCTAACGAACTCACCCTTTTCTATTTCCATATTCCATTTCCGTATTTCATTTTTACTGACACATCATAGCGCACATGTGCAATTTTTAGCCACTTTCAGTAAAGGCGTTTAAAAAACATGCACAAGAAACAGCCACCACGAGTGATTTTTAAACACTATTCATATCTACCGTCAGCCATCTACAGATAACACACCAATCTTCATATACTTTCATTTTTGGCACGCGCATTGCTTATACAAAAATACGAACCACAAGAACGAATCGATGCAAGATGACTCATGGTTCACATAACAGTAATAATAAAAACATATTTTGAGAGGCTACTGAAACAGTAGTTACACAATCAAAATTTAATATCGTAAAAAAATATATACATTTATTAGCATTGCATATCCCTACTGCAGTGCCTTTAAGGAGAATATCATGACATGCCCAAACTGCAACTTAGAACTTACTATCGTTAACCGTAAAGGTGTTGATATAGAGTGCTGTACTGTCTGCAACGGAGTCTGGATGGAACGCAAAGAGATGGATCGTCTCTTACAGCAAGTGCTTTCCGCTAAACTCACAAATCCAGCACCTAGACGTGTTCAAACCCCTTCCATATCCCCTACCAGTGAAGAAAGCCTCACTGAAACTGGAAGCGATTACGACACATACTTCGCATACAAGTACCACGGCTGCTATGGCTTCCCATCCCCTCGCATCGCGCGTGCTAAAAACCTCCTTGAGAAACGCTAACCCTCCTTAGCGACAAATAAGCATCAGGCATCCCCAGACACGATGCCTTATCCACGCAAAAAGCCAGAGACATCCATCTCTGGCTTTTTCGCATAAAAAAAAGCCGAAGCACAATGCTCCGGCTTTCTTCTTATCTATATTCTGTCACCGCTGCAAAAGCTCATTGGCTTCTGTCACAACTTGCCCTGCCGGAAACATTTCTGTTCCGACACGTCTTGTAACAACAGCTGCTATTTTACTTCTTATCGAACAATTCCTGAACAGCTTTTTTAATGCCGCTAGTATTGATCCCCAAC
Organism: Halodesulfovibrio sp. MK-HDV; assembly: GCF_009914765.1. Classification (NCBI taxonomy): domain Bacteria; kingdom Pseudomonadati; phylum Thermodesulfobacteriota; class Desulfovibrionia; order Desulfovibrionales; family Desulfovibrionaceae; genus Halodesulfovibrio; species Halodesulfovibrio sp. MK-HDV. The sequence goes on from NZ_WYDS01000016.1 coordinate 66,647, forward strand.
TGCTCGCGCAATTCAACCTGAGTCCCGTGCTCAATCCATTCGTCAGGAATTCCCAGACGCTTGATTCTACAGTTACCCAAGGCATCACTGTCTGACAAAAATTCGAGCACCGCAGAAGAAAAACCGCCCTGAAGAACGTTTTCTTCCAACAGCAACAATGAATCATGCGTCTTAGCAAGCTCAAGCAACTGTTTTTCCGGCAAAGGTTTTACACAACGCGCATTAAACACGGTTGCCTGCTTTCCAGTTTCTGCCGCAAGTTCTTTCACTGCTTCAATGGCAGGATATGTGCGGGAACCGACGGAAATAACAGCGACCCCTTCGCCCTGAATCATTATTTCGCCAGTACCAAGAACAAACGGTTCCGGTTTCGCTTTCAACGGAACACCGTATCCAGCACCACGCGGGTAGCGAATAGCAACAGGGCCGTCATGAGTAAGCGCAGTCGCCATGCAATCTGCCAATTCAGCCTCGCTTGAAGGAACAAGCACCGTCATATTCGGAATATGGCGCATGAAGCTCAAATCAAACACACCATGATGCGTAGGTCCATCTTCACCCACAAGACCACCACGATCCAGACAGAATGTTACTGGCAGATTCTGTAAACAGACATCATGAACAATCTGATCATATGCTCGCTGCATAAATGTAGAATAAATCGCCACAAACGGACGATATCCCTGTGTAGCAAGCCCTGCTGCAAATGTTACAGCATGCTGTTCACAGATGCCTACATCAATGAAGCGATCAGGAAATTTCTTTTCAAAACAAGCTGTTCCAGTACCTTCAGGCATTGCCGCAGTAATCGCCATAATGCGATCATCCTGCTTTGCTAACTGGCACAACGTATCGCCAAACACATCTGTGTACGTCGGTACAGAATTAACCTTAGCGACTTTTTTCGCCTGACCGGTTTCCGGTTCAAACTGCCCTACACCGTGGAAAAATGTCGGGTTGGATTCAGCAGGAGCATAGCCCTTGCCCTTTTTGGTGAGAACATGCAGCAGCACTGGCTCATCCAAATCCTGATAAAGTCTGAATGCACGTTGCAGCGCTTTAATATCGTGTCCGTCAATCGGTCCCATGTAGTTAAATTCGAATGCTTCAAACAGCATTCCGGGCGTAAAGAAACTCTTTAAACTAAGTTCACTTTTGCGAGCATAGTTAAGCATTTCTTCGCCAATGGCAGGAACCGCATTGAGGATTGTCTCAACATCTTTCTTAAATCGACGCACCCAGCGAGAAGACAAGTTGCGAGACATAAAGTGGGACATTGCCCCGACGTTTTTGGAAATGGACATCTCATTATCGTTGAGGATAACGAGCATTTTTTTATCTGTATGCCCCGCCAGATTAAGCCCTTCAAAGGCAAGACCAGCGGTCATGGAGCCATCTCCGATAATGGAGATTACTTCATTCTTTTTGCCGGAAAGATCGCGAGCAACAGCCATGCCTAATGCAGCGGAAATGGAAGTAGAAGAATGCCCTACGCCAAAATGATCGTACTCACTTTCTGCAATCTTAGGAAAACCACTTACACCGTCTTTTTTTCTCAGTGTATGAAAATTATCCTTACGTCCAGTAAGCAGTTTCCATGCATACGCTTGATGCCCGACATCCCATACCAATTTGTCATGATCAAAATCAAAAACTGACATCAATGCAAGGGTCAATTCAACCACTCCAAGAGAAGGGGCAAGGTGACCACCTGTCTGGGAAACTGTGGAAATTATCTCTTCGCGCAACTCCTCGGCAAGCTGCTCAAGCTGAGCTTGATCAAGCTTACGTACATCGGACGGCAAATTGATGCTGTCCAATAGGCGAGGAGAAGATTGGCTCTTATCTGGCATTATAAATCCGGGTGCTATTAGTTAGGAATGAAGCGTCAAACCATGCTGACAAAGGTAGTGTACTCTTTATGTAACTCTGTCAACAATGTACTGGGCAAGCCTACGCAAAAACTGTGCTTCTGCCCCGTCATACACTGCGATCTGCGCTACCGCATCATCTGTCAGTGCCTGAGCAAGCTCACGGCTTTTGTCAATACCAAGCATACTTGGGTATGTATTTTTACCCTGCTCAATATCGCTGCCTACTGGCTTTCCAAGTTCTTCTTCAGTTCCGGTTTCGTCTAAAATATCATCTACAATCTGAAACGCTGCACCAATGTTTGCGCCGTAAGTACGAATGCGATCCAGATCTTCTGTGCTGGCACCACCCAAAATCGCACCGCTCTCACAAGAGCATCGAATCAGGGCACCAGTTTTCATTGCGTGCATTGTCTGCAATTCTTCAAGCGAAACATCATCACGGCCAGTAAAATCCATATCGAGCTGCTGTCCACCGACCATACCGCCGGAACCAGCCGCAGTAGCCATAGTGTTCAGAGCAGCCAAAACGGAAGCAGCTGGAATATTCTTCACTGTTTCTGTCATCAGAACAAAAGCTTCTGTTAACAGCCCGTCGCCAGCAAGAATCGCTGTAGCTTCGTCGAAAGCTTTATGGTTGGACGGCTTACCACGACGCAAATCATCGTCGTCCATTGCTGGCAGATCATCGTGTACAAGCGAGTAAGAATGGATGCACTCAATGGCGGAAGCAAACGACATAACCTGCTCTTTCTTTGCGCCAAACATAGCCGCAACAGCAATACACAGCACGGGACGCAACCGCTTGCCACCAGCAAGTAAGCTGTACTCCATAGAATCCAGTAATCGCTGTGGAATATTTCTATTGTGCAGACAGGTCGAAAGGTAGTTTTCAACAGAAGCAGCCTCAGTCTTCAGCACGGATTTAAACTCCTGCACACTCATCATCGTCATTCTCTGTTCCACCTAGTCTGCTATGGTTGCAACGGTTGTTTCTTCTTCAAACGGAGCTTCGCCTTCTTCTGTGAAAAGGCGGATTTCATTACGGGCATTCTCAAGTTGCGTACGACATTCTTTAGAAAGCGTCATGCCTTCCTTATACAATGCTACGCTTTTTTCCAAAGCAAGTTCACCATTTTCTAAAGAATCAACAATGGCCTGAAGTCGCTTTAACTGCGTTTCAAAATTTTTCTTTTTTACTGCCATGAGTTACTCTCTTATTTCTTTTCTGAGAAAAGCGGAATCGGGTCAACAGCCACACCTGAAACATTCAATCCAAAATGCAGATGCGGTCCTGTTACACGGCCAGTTGCTCCAACCTTACCGATGACCTGCCCTTTTTTAACAGTTTCGCCTTCACGCACAAGCACTTTTGACATGTGAAAGTACATGCTCACAACGCCCTGCCCGTGATCAATATAAATAGATTGGCCGGAAAAAAAATGCGGGATAGCAATGCGCACCATGCCGTCTGCACATGCCTTAATCGGTGTTCCCTTTTTTCCACGCAAATCAATACCGCTATGCGGCTGACGCGGTTTACCATTAAAAAAGCGTTGAACACCAAACTCACTGCTTATACCACCGGGGATAGGACGAAGAAAATCAGCATCCCACATACGCTCAGCAGCAAGGGATTCCATCATGCTTCGAACCGTTGCCCGCTCTGCGTAATGTCTATCCAAACTCTTCTTGCTCAACTCAACATATTTTCTGTCTACTTTAAGATGCTGCTCACGGTATTTTTTGTGTTCTACCGGAATAGTACGGGAGACAGTATTAACACCCGCCGGAGTTTCTTCCACAGCAGAAATTTGGAGCGTCTTCTTCGCAAAATCACGAGGGAGCGATACCAAGGCTACGCCCTTATACTCGTTGTCAGTTTTTACGACAGAGATAGAAATATTTTTATCGCCCCACGTTACCTTAACAGGGGCTTGGGCATCTGCATGCACTGTGACAAGAAATGCCCTGCCGTTCATAGCACTTTCTGGTAAATCAATGCGGAGTGCCCCCAATGCCGGAACAGCACTGAGCAGAACAAAACAGATCAATAAAACAACACGACGAATCATCCTTCACTCCCATTTTTTTCCATTGAGTTAACCTGTACGCCCACAGAACCATCTGCAACCATCACGTTCAGGTGCTCACCCTTTGCAACGTCATCGACGCTGCGAACAAATTTACCATCAGCTTTTTGTACCAGACTGTATCCTCGCTCCAACGGTTTACGCGGATCAAGGCTTTCCAACATAATAGCTGCACGATCAAGTGAACGTTCCGCAGTTGTAAGCATTCCGTCACCTGCCCATTGCAGTCGGCTTTCCAAGCTATGCACTTTCTGCAATTGGTAGCTTATTGCATCTTCACCAAACGCTCGCTTAATTCGCTCTTCGCTGTATTTTACAACACGCTCAGTATGTTCCAGCTTCAGCGTCATAGCCCTATCGAGACGATCGGTCAGTCCGACAAACTGCTCATCCAGACGCCCTAAACGCTGCACAGGTGACAGCCAGCCGAGCCCACGTTCGAGAGTACTCAAGCTATGCTCTTTTGTACCCAGTTGATGTTCCATCTTACGAGCCAGTCGAATCTCAAGTTCATCAAGAGATTGAATCAACATGGAACGTTCAGGCCACAGCAACTGAGCGGCATGGCTTGGTGTGGCAGCGCGGACATCCGCAGTCATATCAGCGATAGTAGTATCGACTTCATGTCCCACACCAGCAATAACTGGAATTTTAGAACCAAAAATTTTTTCAGCAAGCGTTTCATCATTAAACGCCCACAAATCTTCAATAGAACCACCACCACGAATGAGCACGATAACATCTGCCCATTCCTCAGCGTTGATCTTATCCATCTGCTTTACAAGCTGCCCTGCAGCAAGATCGCCCTGCACCAAGGCAGGATAGATACGAATCTGGGCACCCCAGCCACGGGCACCGGATATGCGCAAAAAGTCCTGTATCGCCGCACCGGACGGAGCCGTAATAACAGCTACTTTCTCAGGGTGATACGGCAACGAACGTTTTCGCATGGATTCAAAGAATCCTTTTGCGCTCAGCTTTTTCTTCAGCTCTTCAAATTCCATAAAGAGCTTACCGAGCCCAACATCCTGCGCCAGCTCAACAACCAGTTGATAGCTACCGCGCGGCGGGTACACGTTCAGTCTGCCAGCGCACATAATCTCGGTACCATTTTGCATAGTACGGGCAAGACTAGGACGCGGGCCATCCTCAAAAACTTCACCAGTAAGGGGATCGAACCGCTCATCGCCGCGTTGGTTCCCCTTAAACCAGACGCAGTTCAGCACCGCGTCCGTGTCTTTGAGAGAAAAATACATATGACCGGAAGCTGGACGCGAAAGGTTAGACACCTGACCGCGTACCCACACAAACGGAAATGCACCCTCAAGAGTCTTCTTAAGGGCGTCTGTTAATTCTCGGACTGTAAAAATCTGGCTCATACTATATTGCCTCCGGCGGGTCTCCGACGGGCAGGCTCCGCCTTGCATCCGCAAAGGGACACTGTCCCCTTGACCCCAATTAGGCGAGGCTTTTTAGACATTCATACAATAGAAATACGTTAAACACTAAAGAGGCTGTACTACCACAAACTAACTCTAACATAAACGCAGTCAAGAGGGCGTCCCTCTTGCGGGTGCAGGGCAGCGCCCTTGCCCCTCGGAGAGCCGTCGGGGACTTCTGCTAGAAAAACGCTCCTGCTGCGCATAGGCGCAACAGGAGCATTATTATTTACTCAGGTAACAGCTAGCAGGTACTGGTTCTGCTTACTGCGCAAGTAAGTCAGAGAGTAGATGCATAGACGGGGAACGACGAACTAAGCGATGTTCCACCCTGCGTATACTTTCTCTTTCCATTCTTTGAAAGCTTCTGCGAAGCCTTCAACAGGAAGTTCGGTTTTTTCACCGGTGCGACGATCTTTAGCTTCTAGGATGCCATTTTTAAGACCACGGCCACCAACTACAATCTGCATTGGAATACCGATGAGGTCAGCATCTTTAAACTTAACGCCTGGACGCTCTTTACGGTCATCAACGAGTACGTCGAGACCCTGCTCTTTCAGGAATGTGTAGATTTCATCTACCTTGTCGTTCACTTCGTCACTCTTAATGTCGAGGTTTACAACAAGTGCTTCGAAAGGAGCAAGCGGAGGCGGGAAGCATATACCGTTTTCGTCATGGTTCTGCTCAATACAGGAAGCAACAACACGGGAAACACCGATGCCGTAACAGCCCATGAGCATAACTTTATCTTTGCCGTTCTCATCAAGGAAAGTACAGCCAAGAGTTTCAGAGTATTTGGTACCAAGCTTAAATACGTGACCAACTTCGATGCCTTTAGTAAGGGCAATTTCTTTGCCACACTTAGGACATACGTCGTTTTCGGTAATAACGCGAAGGTCTGCGTAACCGGTAAGCTCAACATCACGCTTCAGACAAACATGTTTGAGGTGTGCATCCGCTTTGTTTGCACCAACAACCCAATCAGTAGCCAAACGTAATTCATTATCTGCGTAGATACGTTTTACGTTTAGTTTCACAGGACCTGCGAAACCAACTGGAGCATCGGTCCATTCACGAACCTGCTCTGGAGTTGCCATCTCAAGAGTATCTGCCTGAATCAGGTTTTTGAGTTTAACATCGTTAAGCTCTCTGTCACCACGAACAAGCGCAACAACAGGTTCACCGTCTGCATCAAAAAGAAGAGTCTTGATGAATGCAGTTGCAGGTACATTAAGGAAGTTTGAAACTTCTTCAATCGTATGTGCGTTCGGGGTAGAAATCTCTTCCATAGGAGTCTCGAGTGCTTCGCACTCTTCACCAGAGCACAGAATTTCTGCACGTTCTACGTTTGCTGCATAAGAACAAGAGTCACATACTACAATAGTATCTTCGCCTGTTTCTGCAAGCACCATAAATTCGTGAGAGAAACTGCCGCCGATGGAGCCGCTGTCTGCTTCAACCGGACGGTACTCAAGTCCCATACGGGTGAAAATAGCGTTGTACGCTGCGTACATGGCATCGTAGCTTTCATCCAGACCTTCTTGGTCTTTATCGAAAGAATAAGCATCTTTCATGATGAACTCACGGCCACGCATAAGACCGAAACGAGGACGAACCTCATCGCGGAATTTAGTCTGAATCTGGTACAGATTCATAGGCAGCTGACGGTATGAACGTACTTCGCCACGCACGATATCAGTAATAACTTCTTCGTGTGTTGGTCCAAGACAGTATTCACGGTTGTGACGGTCTCTCAGACGAAGTAATTCTTTGCCATAAAAGTCCCAGCGTCCAGATTCCTGCCACAAATCGGCAGGCTGCACCATTGGCATACTCACTTCGTTACCGCCAGCTTTGTCCATTTCTTCACGGACAATAGCAGCAGCCTTAGTGATGGAACGTAAACCAAGCGGCATGTATGTATAGATACCGGATGTAAGTTTACGGATCATACCCGCACGGGTAAGCAGCTTATGACTGACAACTTCAGCGTCAGCAGGTGCTTCCTTAAGCGTAGGAATGTAGAAACGACTCCAGCGCATAGCTATCCTTTATTTCGTTCTATAAGAAAATTATCTAATTCTTCCATAAAAGCGTTAAGCAAATTTGCTCCGCCTTTTACCGTTCTAATAACTTTTCCTTTACGGAAAATAATGCCTTTATCTCTGCCACCGGCAATACCGATATCAGCCTCGCGAGCTTCGCCCGGCCCGTTAACAACGCAACCCATAACGGCAACTTTGATCGGGTCGACAACGCCCTCAAGACGTTTTTCAACGACTTCAACAAGATTAATAAGACCGATTTCGGTTCTACCGCATGTTGGGCAAGAAATAATCTCCGGTCCACGATTACGTAAACCAAGAGCGCGCAAAAGTTCCCAAGCGACAGTCATCTCCTGAACAGGATCGTCCGTCAGGGAAACGCGCAAAGTATCACCAATGCCCTGCCAGAGCAATACACCAAGACCTACTGAAGATTTTATTGCGCCACGTAACAAAGTGCCAGCTTCTGTTACGCCGATGTGCAAAGGATAATCGCATCTGCCAGCGAGTAACCTGTAGGAATCAATTGTGTGCAGTACTGAGGAAGACTTCAAAGAAATCTTGGTGTTATAAAATTCACGTTTTTCGAGCATGGCAACATGGTGCATAGCACTTTCTACCATTGCTTCAGGAGTTGGACCACCAAATTTGTCCAATAATGCTTTCTCTACAGAGCCGCTGTTGACTCCAACTCTGATAGCAGCATTATGTGCTTTAGCAGCATCTACCACTTTATCCACGTTTGACGCGCCGCCAATGTTACCCGGGTTAATGCGCAACGCATCAACACCAGCTTCCAACGACTTGATTGCCAGCCTGTGGTCAAAATGAATATCAGCAATAAGAGGAACAGAAACCTGCTCCTTAATTCGAGAAATTGCCCATGCTGCCTGCTCATCAAGAACTGCAACACGTACGAGTTCGCACCCGCCTACTACAAGTTCTTCAATCTGAGCAACGGTTGACTCTACGTCGCGAGTATCTGTGTTAGTCATGCTCTGCACAACCACGGGATGCTCACTACCGATTTTAAGTGACCCTACGGTCACTTCCCGAGTCTTTCTTCTTTCTAAGGACATAGCTTCCTTTTACTCCTTCCTATGCAGGGCTGTTCAAAAACAAACACGTTGTTATGCTTACGCGTATTTCTATCTGCGCTTTCAGGGTTGTTTTATCTTTTAATCTCATGCTTTCGGCAGCAACAATCGGCGTCATCGTTTGAAAAATAAATGTAACGTAACAAATACGTCAGCAACTCACTTTCCCCCCGCCTTACACTATACAACAAGCTTGCGAAAACAGTTGATTGTAATCAAAAAAACAACCCAATGACAGAAATACAAAAGCTTACAAAAAAAACAACTGTTCTATTTTACATGCTCTGCTTTACTATCGTAATTTCCCAAGGAATGTTTCAAAAACAATTCATCTTCATTACTGCATTTCATATGGCAAGCCAAGCGTAATGCCATGATGATTTTGTATTGACAAAACAGGACTGAATACTATTATCAGGGTAATTCTTCTGTGGATTAAAACACAATAAGGAAGATATGTTATTTCCACTTGTCTTCAATCTTACGCTTGAAGACTTATAGGGTTCACAAGCAAGTTACTAAAGTCGTACTCACGGCTATCACGTAAAGCATGAACCGGCACAAAGCCATCAACCACAGGAGGCAACACATATTTTAGTCATCAATACTAGAGTTATAGGTTCTAGCTCCACATTGCCTTGTACCTGAAAAATACGTTACAATACGCTAACCATTTGAGCCAACAATCTTTTTAATTCCCTACACCTGAAAGTGAGCCCATATGCAGTTATATAAAAAAGGATTAGTATTTCTATTTCTTGCACTTTTGTTTCCCATTCCGTTCACAGGTACAGCATTGGCGAAAAAGCCTGTTGTGTTTGTCAGCATTCTTCCACAAAAATATTTCGTTGAACAAATCGCAGGTGACACTGTTGATGTAGAAGTAATGGTTATGCCCGGTGCAAGCCCCGCTACATACGAACCTCGACCTCTTCAGATGGCTATGCTCGCCAAGGCTGATGTGTACCTTGCCATTGGTGTGCCGTTTGAACGCACATGGCTTCCACGTATTAAGGCGACAAACCCCAACCTTACTATTGTTCATCTAGACAAAAAACTACGCAAGCTTCCCATGGCCGCAAATCCAATGGAGATTGATGCCAGCCCACGCGGAGCGATTCTGCACGACTATCGAGAAACAGAGGCTGAACGCGAAGTACATGGCACCAAAGACGAGCATGAACATCATGCTACCGAAGATGAACATGAACATCACGCTACTGAAAGCGAACATGAACACCACGCTGCCGAAACCGGACACAAAGAGCACGAAGATCACGACCATGCCGGACATGAAAAACATGATCATGCCAACATGCTCGATCCGCACGTATGGCTTTCTCCACGCTGGGTAAAAACAATGGCAAAGCCAATACGTTTATCCATAAGCAAAATCGCACCGGAACACGCCAAGCAGTACCGCATTAATACACGAGCATTCACTAAGAGACTGGACGAACTGGATGAAGAAATTCATACAATCTTTAAACCAATTCCGGCAGAAAAACGTGTATTCATGACCTTCCATCCGTCGTGGGGCTATTACGCCATGACCTACAACCTTATTCAGATTCCAATTGAGTTTGAAGGTAAATCGCCGACACCAAAAACTCTTGAGCAGATTATATCCATTGCAAAAAAACGAAATCTTAAAACTATTTTTATACAACCTCAATTTTCACAATCAAGCGCAACAACAATTGCAAATTCAATTGACGGTACCGTAATCGTGGTCAACCCGCTTGCTGAAAACTGGGAAGAAAACTTACGCGATGTTTCTAAAAAACTCGCAGCATCATTTATCCTCTTTGAGTAGTCATGAACCAACCTGTTATCGACATATCTGGAATCACCTACAGCTACCCTGATACTTCACGCTTCAAAGTGTTGGACAACCTGAATTTCACGGTAACGCAAGGTGCGTACATAGCTATTTTGGGCCCTAACGGCGGCGGAAAAACAACGCTGCTCAAGTGCATTCTTGGGCTGTTGACTCCGCAATCCGGCAATATCAAGGTCTTTGGAAGAAAACCATCGGAAAGCGTACGATATATTGGGTACGTTCCACAGTACGCCACAACAAAAGATTTGTTTCCGGCTACGCTTCTTGATGTTGTAATGATGGGCTCCATTACCAACCCGCTTCTTTTCCCGTTTTCAAGAAACCAGCGCCAGAAAAATGAAGCAAAGGCTGTTGATGCATTGCACAAAGTAGGTCTTGCTGGAAAAGAAAAAGAGAGGCTTTGCAATCTTTCCGGTGGACAACGACAACGCGTAATCGTGGCTCGGGCGCTTATGTCTGACCCGAAACTTCTGCTTTTGGATGAACCAACCGCGAACTTTGATCCAAGCGGTAAGTTCTGCTTTTACGAATTCCTTGCAGAACTTCCGGACGACATTACAACCATAGTTGTAAGTCACGACATTTCTATTGCAGCATCACCGTTTACCGGCATCGCCGTTGTAAATCACAATCTGTCGTATCATGAAGGAAATGACCTTACTCCTGAGTTCCTTGCTCATCTATATGGAACACATGACAGCACATGCCCAATGGGTGCTTTTATGCATAATGTGCCGCAAATGCTTTCTTTCAAGCCTTTCTCTGAAACTACTAGTTCATCGGATTCTGAGGAATAAGTGTAATGGACATACTCACACTCCCCTTCATGCAAAACGCTATTGCAGCGTCTTTACTAGCATCCATTGCCTGCGGTATCGTCGGCACGCTTGTTGTTCTTAATCGTCTTGTATTTCTTGCTGGCGGAGTTGCCCATGCAGCTTATGGCGGCGTCGGCTTAGCCTTTTTCTTCGGACTTCCTGTACTGCCATGTACATTGGGATTCACCCTTGGCTCTTCCGTTGTTATGTCTACCATTGCCAGAAAATATAAAGAAAAGTCAGACGCCGTAATCGGCGTTCTCTGGGCTGCAGGGATGGCATTCGGTATAATTCTTATTGATCTCACGCCGGGGTACAACGTTGATCTTATGAGCTTCCTTTTCGGCTCTATTCTCACCGTATCCTCGTTTGATCTCTGGCTCATGTTCGGACTGGATATTTTTATTTTAGCCGCAACCATTATTGCATACCCCGGCCTACTCAGTATCTCGTTTGATGCGGAATATGCTGAATCCCGAGGCTTGCCTGCATCGCTTTTGCACACCTTGCTCGTGTGCATGGCGGCATTATCAATTGTTATGATCATTCGAGTCGTAGGGCTTATTCTCGTCATTGCATTGCTTACTATTCCGCCTTTTATTGCAGAACGAAAAGCACGCAACCTTGCGACAATGATGGGCGCTGCCGTTTTGTGGAGCATGCTTTTCTGCCTCTTGGGACTATTCTTCGCATTCTGGTTCAACCTAACTTCAGGTGCCAGCATTATTGCAGTAGCATCCATTACGTTCTTTCTCGTGGTTGGTTTTGAACAACTCCGCAAATAACTACTCGCCCTAATTATTGTCAGAAGCCCTAGTCAATTTGGAACTATTCTCGACAAGTGACTTTCAGAAAAACAAAAAAAAGCCCCTGCACAACACAGTGCAGGGGCTTTTTTTACAGTCTACTATCAAATTATTAGAAACTGGTGCCAACGCTTGGGATAACCCCACGTTTTTCATTGCTGCCGACTGTAAGCAAACGCATTTCTGCATTCAGCGGCAAGGTCTGCGTTGCCATTGCGAGCACCTCGTTTGTAGGAGCATGAATGAAGCGCATGTTGAAACGTACACGGTTCATTGTCTGTGTGTACGTTCCGGCAACAATAATGGTTGCACGTACGTTTTCATTAGCAAGAACATGTGTACGACGACTCAGTACAAATTCGCCACCGCGTGGCTCAAAAAGAATGGAACGTCCTTTACGGATTTCCTGTACTTTATAGCCGGAGGTAACGAGCCAGCGGGAGACTTCTTCACTCATCTGCCGAGCAAGGGAGCTGGTTTCTTCCAGATCTCCAAGTGCAACAGGAGTTGTTACAATAACACCATACCCTTCAACGTCACCTTCATCTAAATCAAGTTTCCGGCGCAGTTGAGCATCAAGCTGAGCTGCAAGAGTGTTTGCAACAACAGGGATGTTTTTCCGCACAACAGGAGCGCATTTTTCAGCCTCTTTTTGTTTTGCGGCAATAAAATCTTCATATGTTCCGGCAGAAGCAGCAAACGGGAGCAGCAAGCACACAAACATAACCAGTGTGGTAAGAATACAACGAATCATTTTACTCTCCTCTACCGAAGTGTTTCGAGTAGGCGGTTTACAGCTGTAATTTCAGAAACGAGCTGTTCGCGCATATTTTCATGTTCTGCAGAAGCAAGCCCGAGCAGGAAGTGCTCTTTTGCCAACTCATACCGCTGTTGAGAGATATACTGTCTGCCAATATATAAATTTTGCATTGAGTTACTGCTGTAGGGAGATGCTACGACCTGATATGCAGCAGGACGCTGTACAGCAGTCGACTTCTTACATTCCAGAGCGCTACACCCGGAGAGAGCAACCATTACTAAAAGTACCAATACGCGTTTCATGTCAGCTCCTAGTGCAAGTCTTCGCCAAGGTCGATGGCTGTCAGATCATTTGCTCTGGTCATGGTTTCAAAATCGCGCATTGAAACAAAGCCTGAACTTAACTTAGGTCCGGTATCTGCCAACATTCTACGAATGACATCTGTCTGCCGAAACACAAGCTGCGCGGTACGCAGTACTGCATTATCTTTCACACGCACCATGCGCGCATTCACAAAGACATTTCCCTTTACCTGATAATAGGTGCCGACAATTGCCAAGGCTCGTCTATTCTTTACATAAGTACGATGATTGCGGGTTAACATGAACTCGCCCTCGCCCTTACGTCCTTTAATCTCATTGCCGATTCGGTATTCTTTTACAGGCACATTACGCTGGTTGAGTTCGTAAATAAGTGCTTCTGTAATGTAACGACCGAAGGCTGAACTTTGTTCAAAATTATTCTGCTCTACAAATGTGACAGGAAGTATGCTTGCATTCTTGAATGCTTCCCAATCAAGATTGCTTAACAACTGATTGGCGAGCTCACGAACTTTAAGTTTGACTTCACGCGCATTATCAACTGCCGGCACATCGGACTGCATATTGCCTTTACGCCACAACATTCCGCCAGCTCCGTCCGGAAGCATTACGCCGTTATCATAATTGATAACTGTTGTGACCGAAGTGAGTGATGTGTCTTCCTGATAAAGGGCATCCGCCGATTCAGGAACCATACTTTCTACAGCACCATACACTTTCTTCTGTGGCTGTTGTTCTGCCCATACTTTCGGGACGCCAACCATAATAACCAAGAGCGCAATACCTACGCCGCGAAAAGCATTAGACATGCCAGTCCTCCATATCAGTTCGTACCAATTCTGGTGCGTTCATTATTTGCCGAGTTACATTCACTATCGGCGTTGGCATGGAAAACTTAAATAGAATATCATTCGGATATACAGACCAAAAAAAAAGACCGCCCTAAGGACGGTCTTTTTTATTCTATATTTTTTATGAGCGCTTAATGCGTAACTTGTGCGGCATCAGGCTCACAAATCTTTAGAGAGTCAAGAAGCTCCCTAGTCTGACACTTTCCCTGGTAGATCTCCGCAGAGTCGACTGCAAGTGCGTATGGAAGCACTTCATCTACATTCTCAACAGGTACAATAGTCATACCTCTAAGAACGTCTGCTGGAATATCTTTAAGATCTTTTTCGTTATCTTTAGGGATAAGCACAGTGGTGATGAGTCCACGACGGGCAGCCAGAAGCTTTTCACGTAAACCGCCAATCGGCAGAACACGACCACGCAGAGTAATCTCACCAGTCATGGCAATATCGTTACGTACAGGAATACCAAGCAGTGCTGATACCATAGAGGTGCAAAGGGTAATACCGGCAGAAGGTCCATCTTTAGGAGTTGCGCCTTCCGGTACGTGAACGTGAATGTCGATGGTCTTATGGAAGTCCGGCTTTAAACCAAACAGACCGGAACGAGAGCGAATGTATGAAAGAGCTGCCTGTGCAGACTCAGTCATAACTTCACCAAGTTTACCAGTGGTGGAAACTTTGCCGGTACCCGGCATAATTGCAGTTTCGACCAACAGTAACTCGCCACCCATCTCTGTCCAAGCAAGACCGGTTGTTACACCAATCTGCGCCTCATCTTCTCTTTCGCCATAACGGTATCGTTTAACACCGAGCATGCTGGAGAGACTCTGAGTTGTTACAGAAATAAGCTTGTTCATATCATCCGCTTCTACAACACGCATTGCGGCCTTACGGCAGATAGATGCAATTTCGCGTTCAAGGCTACGTACACCTGCTTCACGGGTGTAGTGACGGATAATATCCATAATCACGTTATCAGACATTCGCAGGTTATCACTCTTAATGCCGTGCTGATCAATTTGTTTTGGCAGCAAGAAATCACGAGCGATGCGTTTTTTCTCAGTTTCAAGGTAGCCCGGCAGCTGAATAATTTCCATTCTATCCTGAAGCGGAAGTGGAATGGACTGCAAGCTGTTGGCTGTTGTGATGAAAAACACCTGAGACAGATCATAGTCTAAATCAAGGTAGTGATCATTAAATGTGCTGTTCTGTTCCGGATCAAGTACTTCGAGCAACGCCGCGGAAGGGTCGCCTCTAAAGTCAGTACTCATTTTATCAATTTCATCAAGGCAGAAGAGCGGGTTATTGAAATCCACTCGCTTGAGAGACTGAATAATTTTACCCGGCAACGCACCAACATAGGTACGTCTATGTCCGCGAACTTCCGCTTCATCACGTACGCCGCCAAGAGACAGACGAACAAAATCGCGGTTTGTTGCACGTGCAATAGAACGAGCAAGTGATGTTTTACCAACACCCGGAGGGCCTACAAGGCAAAGGATAGGACCCTTCAGCTTTGTTGCAAGCTTCTGCACTGCGAGAAATTCAAGAATACGTTCTTTCGGCTTTTCAAGACCAAAATGGTCTTCATCCAAAATAGAGCGTGCTCCATCAATATCAATCGGAGTTTCTTTCAGCTTGTTCCAAGGCAGGTCTACAATCCAGTCGATGTAGTTGCGAACAACGGTGTATTCTGCGGAAGAAGCAGGCATAGCACGCAGCTTTTTCAGCTCCCGCATGCCTCGGTCACGAGCTTCATCTGGCATATCTTTGCTGTTAAGAATTGCCTCAAGTTCGTTAAGCTCTTCCTGCGGATCATCGTCGCGACCCATTTCTTTATTGATCGCTTTGATCTGCTCGTTAAGATAGTACTCTTTCTGGTTACGTTCCATCTGATGTTTAACGCGGTTTTTAATGCGTTTTTCCATTGATGTAATCGCAATTTCGCCCTGAAGGAGTTCGTATACTTTCTCAAGTCGCTGAACAGGATCTGTAAGCTCAAGAACTTCCTGCTTCATTCGGTAATCAACTTTAAGGTGCGGCATAATGGCGTCTGCCAATTTGCCAACAGAGCTTACCGCGTTGATAGCGAGCAGGGTTTCCTGAGCGAGTTTTTTATTAATTTTTGCATACTCTTCTAGAGAGTCATGACAAGCACGGGCAAGCGCTTCTGCTTCCGTACCTTCAATATCATTTTCTTCTATAGGAGCTATGTTGGCGAGAACAAAAGTTACTTCTTCTTCGCCCTCTTCTTCTGTTTCGAGTTTTTCAACACCAGCAGAAGTCCAGCGTGCACGATACAGACCTTCAAACAATACCTTTATGGTACCGTCAGGCAGTCTGAGCATCTGGAGCACTTTAGAAACAGTACCAATCTCGAAGAGATCGTCTGCTTCAGGAACTTCCATTTCCGGCTCACGTTGGGCAACAAGAAAAATCTCTTTACTGCTATCAGCAATAGCATGCTCGATAGCTTTGATGGAGGCCTCACGACCAACAAACAAAGGAATAATCGAACGCGGAAACATTACTACTTCCCGCAGGGACATCAGTGGGAGTTGAATGGTAGCAAGACGCTTTTCGTCGCTTGTTCCAATCTCAGTCATATATCCTCCTCGTTTCGTGCCGTGCACTCTTCCGCAAGGAAGACAAGAGGCACAACGAGATATTTAAGTCTCGGTGCCGAATTGTCAATTGCTTCAGCTGAATATACTCAAAATGCATCACACATTCATGTGATGCATTTTGATAACTATCTAATTAAGAAGCAGTCTTTGCCTCATTCTCATAAATAAGCATAGGCTCTTTTCCTTCTTCAACTACCGCTCTGTTGACTACGCACTCCTTAACACCCTTAAGGGAAGGAAGATGGTACATAATTTCAAGCATGATAGATTCCATTACGTTACGCAGTCCCCTGGCACCAGTCTTGCGTTCAATGGCCTGACGGGCAATCGCTTTAAGGGCGTTAGTGGTAATACGTAATGAAACTTTGTCGAATTCAAAAAGCTTCTGGTACTGACGTACAAGCGCGTTTTTAGGCTCAGAAAGAATACGTACAAGGTCGTCTTCGCCAAGCTCTTCAACACAAGTAATGACAGGAATACGCCCGATAAATTCAGGAATAAGACCAAACTTTACAAGGTCGTTAGGCTGTACTTGTGACAACAAGGAGGAGAGGGACATCTCTTCCTTAACCGTAATTTTTGCACCAAAGCCCATTGCCTTGCCGCTCATACGTGTTTCAATGATCTTATCAAGACCAATGAACGCGCCGCCGACAATAAACAGGATGTTAGAGGTATCCATGCGGATAAACTCTTGCTGAGGATGCTTACGGCCACCTTTAGGTGGAATGTTAGCTACAGTACCTTCAATAATTTTAAGAAGTGCCTGCTGTACACCTTCACCGGACACGTCACGGGTGATGGACGGGCCGTCACCTTTGCGGGAGATTTTATCAATCTCATCGATGTAGATAATACCTTTTGCAGCGGATTCGATGTCGTAATCAGCATTCTGCAAAAGCTGCACAAGAATGTTCTCTACGTCTTCACCAACATACCCTGCTTCAGTGAGGGTTGTCGCATCTGCAATAGCAAACGGAACGTTAAGAACGCGTGCAAGAGTTTTTGCCAGCAGGGTTTTACCGCTACCGGAAGGACCGGCAAGAAGAATGTTGCTTTTTTCAAGCTCAACATCACCAAGCTTGTGCTCAAAGAACACACGCTTGTAGTGGTTGTGTACAGCAACAGACAAAATCTTTTTAGCCTGATGCTGACCGATAACATACTCGTCGAGCTTACTTTTAATTTCCTCAGGTGTAAGAAGCTGATCGCCATCTTCTATGGCTTCAACACTTTCCTGCGCGATAATCTCGTTACAAAGAGCGATACACTCGTCACAAATGTAGACTTCTGGACCTGCGATAAGACGAGCAACCTGCTCCTGTCCTTTACCGCAGAAAGTACAATTGAGCTCTTCGTTTTGTTCGATAGAGTTTTTATCCATATGGTATTCCACTACTTCTCTGTTTTGAGAATGTCATTACGGGATACGAGGATTTCGTCGATAAGGCCAAAGTCCTTTGCTTGCTCCGCACCCATGAAGTAATCACGTTCTGTGTGTTCAACAACAGTTTTAATCGGTTTCCCTGAGTGATGTGCAAGAATACCGTTCAAGGAATCTTTTAACCGCAGAATTTCTTTGGCGTGGATTTCAATATCCGTAGCCTGCCCCTGAATTCCACCAAGCGGCTGATGAATCATAATACGGCTGTGAGGCAAAGAGAAACGTTTACCTTCGGCACCGGCAGCCAGCAATAACGCACCCATGCTTGCAGCTTGTCCCATGCACAGCGTCGCAACAGGAGAAGAAATATACTGCATGGTATCATAAATTGCCATCCCTGCGGTAACTGATCCGCCAGGAGAGTTGATATACATGTAAATTTCTTTTTCAGGATTCTCTGATTCCAGGAACAAAAGCTGTGCACAAATCAATGAAGCGATCTGATCATCAATTGGAGTTCCGAGGAGAATAATCCGGTCTTTAAGCAAACGGGAGTAAATATCGTAGGCACGTTCAGACCGACCGGTGGTTTCGATAACAATAGGCACTGCCATAACGCACTCCTAACAGTGGTAAAAAAGTATATTTTGTAGGCTTGAAAAAAAAAGGGCAGCGAATGTACGCATCAAATATAACAGATGTGCACTACCCGTTCTTACAAACGGACTTATAGCAACCTAGCAGAAGTTTACCCAACTGCTCAAGAAGCAAAGAGACTCTATTTGTGATAACTTACAATATAAAGCAAAAAAACGGGGCTAGCATTTATGCCGCCCCGTTTATATTGTCTAATCTGAAGAAAGTAAAAGAGAACTTAGTCTTCTTTTTCTTCTTCTTTCTTTGGCTCAACTTCAGTAACGTTAGCTTTTTCGTAGATTGCGTCCATTGCTTTATCAGCAAGGAGACGGTCACGAAGGCTAAAGAGAAGATTGTTTTTGGAGTAGTATTCTTTAACAACGTTGAATTCCTGACCTGCACGCTGTGCAATCTGGTGAAGCTGCATATCAACTTCCTGATCAGCTACTTCAACGCCTTCTTTCTTAGCTACTGCAATAAGGAAAACCTGAGTTTTTGCGATCTCTTCTGCTTCTGGACGAACTTCTGCCTGAAGCTCTTCCGGAGTCTTACCAAGAGATTCAACAGACTTGCCCTGACGCTCGAGACGTTCGATACGTTCCTGAATGAGGCTGTCTACGTGACCGTCAACCATAGTGGCTGGGATCGGGAAGTCGACAGTTTTCAGAAGGGAATCAAGCATGGTTTTCTGAGCCTGAGATTTGTTAAGCTGCAGGCGGCTGCTTTTGTAGGATTCTACAACTGCTTCACGCATTTTCTCAATGGAATCGAAACCGCCAGCTTTCTTAGCGAGTTCGTCGTTGAGTTCAGGAAGTTTTTTCTCCTGAATGCCGTGTACAGTCACTTTCATGGTCACAGTTTTACCTGCGAACTCAGGGTTGATGAAGTCTTCAGGGAAGGTAACTTCGCCTTCGCCAGCTTCGCCAACAGTGATTGATTTTACGAGTGTTTCGAAATCTTCGAGAGCCTGCTTGTCACCAAGAGTCATCTGGAAGTTTTCAGCGGATACACCTTCAAGAGGCTCACCATTTTCGTAAGCAGCAAAGTCGATTACAGCAATCTCACCGTCTTTAGCAGCGCGGTTTTCCGCGATTACTACGTTTTCAGCCATGTTACCACGGATGCGGTCGAGTACTTCGTCAACTTCTTTTTCGTCTACAACAACTTTTTCTTCTTCAACTTCGATGCCTTCGTAGTTTGGAAGGTCAAAAGCTGGCATAACTTCGAAGGAGATAGAGTAGGTGAACTCTTCGTCACGAACGAGTTCGCCGCCGTCAAAGTCGATACGAGAAACCGGGGAAAGTTCACCTTCGCCGATTACTTCGTTGATGTGAACGTTAACGAGGTCCTGAGTTGCTTCAGAATAAACTTCTTTCTTAAAGCGACCTTCGATTACGCTGGTAGGTACTTTACCTTTACGGAAACCTTTGAGGTCTACGTTGGTACGGTACATTGCGATTGTTGCAGCAAGTGCAGCATTAACCTCGTCCACAGGAACAGTAATATTAATCTGCTTCTTAACCGGAGACAGATCTTCTACTTTATATTCCATGGCTCACGCTCCTTCTTGTCCAGTGGAAAATTAGAAAAATTCTCCGGCCATCAATAAAGTGAAGTACCGGATAGAAATATATGGTGCGAAAGGAGAGACTCGAACTCTCACGGGATTAACCGCCAGATCCTAAATCTGGTGCGTCTACCAATTCCGCCACTCTCGCATTCATTCATATGTACGACTGTTACCGCAATAAGGATTTATATGTCCTTGCTTGCTTACTTGGTAACATGTCGAAGGCGCAGACATTTACCATTGCTACGCACAGAGTTCAAGCATTAAAATGCAATTAAATTACATTTCTTGTGAAAAAAAGCTCTAAGTAGACGAAGCTACTTACAAACATTTTTACGTCACTATTACTAACGAATAAGCAATGTTCCGCACTCTGTACCGCTTTTTAGTACTTCTCCGATCACAACAGCCATCTCGCCCCTTTCTGAAAGGAAGGAAACAGCCTCTTCGACACGTGCTTCAGGCACAGCCAAGACAAGCCCGCCTGATGTCTGAGCGTCAAATATAAGATCAACCCGCAAAGAGTCAACACCCTCAGCAACTTCTGTTGCGTTTTTACAGTGAAGCTTGTTTGCATGGCTGCCCTCAGGCACTAATCCCATACTTGCCAACTCCAGCGCCTTATCAAGCACAGGTACGGCCTCGGAGTCAATAGCAACGAGTGCTTTTGATGCCTGTGCCATCTCTAAAATATGTCCGCCAAGTCCGAATCCGGTAACATCTGTAGCGGCTTTCAGTTTAAATTGACGAATAAGCTCAGCCCCAATATTATTTAACCGAGCTGACCATCTATATAATAGTTCTTCCATTTCCTCACAGCCATCCCAGCTGGCTTTAACACCAGTAGCAAGCACACCGGTACCAACCGGCTTTGTGAGAATCAGGACATCGCCCTGCTGCAAACCAGCATTAGAGGCATACCCGTCCGGCTCAACGTACCCTGTCACAGAAAGGCCGTATTTTATTTCCGCATCTTCAACACTATGTCCGCCAGCCAGCACCGCGCCTGCCTCGACGATCTTATCGTACCCGCCTCGAATAATTTCACTCAACATACTTTTAGGCATGCTTTTAACGGGAAAACAAACAATATTCATAGCGCACCACGGAGTGCCCCCCATTGCGTACACATCAGATAACGAATTCGCGGCAGCAATTTGCCCGAACCGATATGGATCGTTCACAATAGGCGTGAAAAAATCAAGAGTCTGCACAATGGCCTTACCTGCCGGAAAAGACAAGATTGCTGCATCTTCATTATTAGTCGTACCGGTAAGCACTCTGCCCTGCTCTCTCTCTGTAGCCCGTGGCAGTGACTGTAAAATCTCCTCCAGGTCCCCTGGAGCAATTTTAGCAGCTCAACCAGCCGCCTTAACAGTATCCACCATTTTAATTGTAGGCTTACTCATGCACAATACCTGCATTAACCCGCATTGAACGAGTTTCATCCTTTAAAAATTGAATAAAGCTATGAATAGCTGGAAAATAGTGACGACGGTTGTGATACACACAGAAGAACTGTCTACTCAGTTTCATATTTGAGACAGGAAGAATTACAAGCTCACCGCGTTCAACTTCTGCTGAAACTGCAAGTCTGGATGTAATTGAAAGCCCCATACCAGCTTTAACAAATTGAATAACTGCATTGGTAGATTCAACCTGCACAACAGACGGAAGGGAGCGGATATCGACATTCTGCTCCGCAAGTGCATTGGCGAAAGACTTACGTGTACCGGAGCCTCGCTCACGCATTACCCAGCTGTGCTCCGCAAGAGTTTCAGCTGACAATGGCTCCTTCATTGAAGCATATGAAGGGGGAGCAATAACCACCAATTCATCGTCAACAATAGGAATAAATGTCAGTTCTGGATCATTTTCGAATGCGCCAACAACACCAATCGAAAGATCACCATCAGATAATTTTTGAATAATTGCTTCTGAATCTGCTACTTTCAGTGAAACATCCACATTCGTGTTTTTTAACATGTACTTGGCCATCACACGGGGGAGTAGATAATGGGCGGGAATCGTACTGCCACCTATGACTATTTCACCGGCAATTTCATCATGCAGCTGCGCTATTTCTGCTTTCGCTGCATTAATAGATGAAAAAGCTTTTTTGGCATATTTATACAGAATTGTACCTGCTTCTGTAGGCAAAACAATGCGCCCCATTCTATCAAGAAGTGGGACGGTTAACTCTGACTCAAGCGCGGAAACATGTGCGCTGATGGTCGGTTGCGATAAAAAAAGATCTTTCCCTGCTCGGGAAAAACTTTGTAACTCATAGACCTTGCAAAACGCTTCTAACTTTCTGTAATCAATCATATCTATTGAATACATCGAAAAATGAAATACTGCAATAGACACAAAAAAAGGCCGTTGTAAAAACAACGGCCTTAATATGCATAGTGCGAGACAGGTAAATCGACTATTCAGCTGCGTTAGCAGCTTCTACAGCCTGTTTAACTGCTTCGTCTTTCTGATCCTTGCTCATAGGAGCAGCGGAGTCAGATTCTTCTACACCGGGCTTGCGGATAAGTTCAATCACAGCCATTGGTGCGTTATCGCCCTTACGTGGAGTAGAGAGCTTGATAACACGTGAGTAGCCGCCTGGTACACCTTCGAAAAGCGGTCCGATTTCATCGAACAAAAACTTAACGAGCTGGTGAGAACCAAGAACTTTGTAAGCCTGACGGCGAGCGTGAAGATCATTGCGTTTAGCAAGAGTAATCAGCGGCTCAATAACGCCACGCAGGCTTTTAGCTTTAACCACGGTGGTACGAAGAGAGTAATGAGTCAGCAGAGACTTCGCCATGTTGCGAAACATAGCCTTACGATGTGAAGGTGTTCTGCTGAATTTCTTTCCAGATTTTCTATGCCTCATTTTGCTGCTTCCTCTTCAACCAGTCCTGGTATTTCTTCTCAAAGCCATCAACTTGCATGCCAAAATCAAGTTCCATTTCGCCAAGCACGCGACGAATTTCGTCGAGTGACTTACGGCCAAAGTTCTTGGTTTTAAGCATTTCAGATTCAGTACGCTGAACAAGTTCACCAACTAATGCAACATTTGCACTCTTAAGGCAGTTAGTAGCACGAACTGAAAGTTCGAGTTCATCGATACCTTTGAAGAGATTTTCGTTCAGGCCGCTATCAGCAGACGCCTGTTCGTTTTCTTCTTCAGAGATGCGTTCGTCAAAGTTGATGAAAACAGAGATCTGTTCTTTAATGATCTTTGCACTGTAGGCAATGGCATCCTCTGGTGAAACTGAACCATCAGTCCACACTTCAAGGATGAGCTTGTCATAGTTGGTCATCTGGCCAACACGGGCCTGCTCAACAGTGTAGGCAACCTTGCGAACTGGTGAAAAACTTGCGTCAAGCTTGATAAGACCAATCTCATCGCTAAGTCCTTCATGCGTGTCTGCTGGCACGTAACCTTTACCCATTCTGATCTCGAGTTCAAAAGTGACTTCTTTGTCCTCGGTCAGAGTGAATAACGGCTGGTCCGGATTAAGAACCATCACGTGCTGGTTGCCTTTAATGGCTTCGGCAGTTACAGCGCCCTGCTTGTTCGCGGTGAACTCAATACGTTGAGGTTCTTCCGTGTCCATAGCAAAACGTACTGACTTAAGATTCAGTACAATATCAGTAACATCCTCAAGAACGCCCTCAATAGTGGTGAACTCGTGATGTACATCTGACATTTTTACTGCAACAGCGGCAGCACCCTGAAGGGAGGCAAGTAACACGCGACGCAACGAGTTGCCGATGGTGTTACCATATCCACGTTCAAGAGGCTCGCATACAAACTTACCGTACTGCGTGTTGCCTTCGCCGATACGCGCAATGGTGTCCGGTTTAACCAACTCAGACCAGTTGCGAGTATTAATAGTTCTGTCGCCTTGTTTGATGAGCATGCTTTAAACCCGCTTATTTGGAGTAGAGCTCGACAATCAGCTGTTCGTTGATTGGGAACTGAATGTCTTCGCGTTGAGGCAGAGCCTTAACGGAACCCTTGAAGTTAGGGGCGTCAACTTCCAGCCAATTTGGACAACCGCGTCGAGCGATAACTTCCTGAGCTTCCGCCAGAACTGGATCTTTACGATGTTTTTCTACAACAACGATCTCGTCGCCAACTTTCACCTGCATAGAAGGAATGTTTGCCTGACGGTTGTTGAGTGTAAATACGCCGTGACGAACCATCTGACGAGCTTGCTGACGTGAGTTAGCAAAGCCGAGACGGAACACCGCGTTATCGAGGCGACGTTCGAGAAGTGCGAGCAGGTTTTCACCAGTAACGCCTTTCTGCATGTCAGCCTTTTTTAAAGTAGCTGCGGAACTGTTTTTCAAGAATGCCGTACATACGACGAACTTTCTGTTTTTCGCGCAACATAACTGCGTAATCGCTTACTTTTTTGCGGGAACGGCCTGCCTGTCCAGGTGCGTATGGACGGCGGTCGAACGCGCATTTATCAGTGTAACAGCGATCGCCTTTCAGGAATAACTTTGAACCTTCGCGTCGACAAATGCGACACTTAGCACCATTATATTTAGCCAAAACAATCTCCTCTTGTATTAGACGCGACGTCTCTTAGGTGGACGGCAGCCATTGTGAGGGATCGGGGTAACGTCACGAATGAACGCAACCTTAAATCCAGCAGCGTTGATAGCACGCATGGCGGCTTCGCGACCGGTACCTGGACCTTTGACGTAGATACCGACAGTACGCATTCCGTTGTCTTGTGCTTTCTTGGCAGCAGCATCAGCTGCAACCTGAGCAGCAAACGGAGTAGACTTACGGGAACCCTTAAAGCCAGCCTGGCCTGCGGATCCCCAACTTACTGCGTTACCACGAGTGTCGGTAAAGGTAATAATGGTATTGTTGAAGGTAGCCTGGATATGGGCGATCCCTACGGGAATATTCTTTCTTTCTTTCTTCTTGCCCGTACGCTTGGGTCTAGCCATAACTATACTCTCTCAACTAGATTAATTGATAGATGGGGTTGGGAACCTCATACGAGCTTAGTACGACTAAGCCGTGATACGCCGGGTCTAAGGAGTTGCATCATATGAAAGCATCCTTAGGCTCGGGAGAGATTCCACGCCTGATCCTACATGAGGATGGACTTACTTCTTCTTCTTACCAACAACAGCGCGACGTGGACCTTTACGGGTACGTGCGTTTGTCTTAGTACGCTGACCGTTCACAGGAAGACCGCGACGGTGACGCAGACCACGGTAACAACCGGAGTCCATAAGACGTTTGATGTTGGAAGATACTTCGCGGCGGAGGTCGCCCTCTACCTTGTAGTCCTGCTCAATAACTTTACGGATCTCGTTAACTTCTTCCGCAGTGACATCGTCAATATTACGTGTCCAGTCAACACCTACGGTGTCGAGGATCTGGAGAGCGGTATGACGACCAATGCCGAAAATGTAGGTAAGGGCGATATCAGCACGCTTACCTCTTGGGAGATCTACACCTGCAATTCGAGCCACAATTTACTCCTGGTATGCTTAGCCCTGACGCTGTTTATGTCGGGGATTTTCGCAAATGACTCTCAGGATGCCCTTGCGCCGGATAACCTTGCACTTAGAGCACATTTTCTTAACTGAAGGCCTGACTTTCATCTTTGACTCCATAGTCTGGATCTTCTGACACAACAAAAACTGAGCTGAATAAGCCCAGAACTGAGGTCAGTAACACCAAGTTCCACAAGAAGTCAATACAAATAACATGTATTGACTCAATTAATCAGACAAACTCAGAATAACTGGTCCATCTGATGTAATAGCAATAGAATGCTCAAAATGAGCAGAAAGCTTTCTGTCTTTGGTTACTGCAGTCCATTGGTCGTCGAGAATATCGACTTCAAAGGACCCTTCAGTGACCATAGGCTCAATAGCTATTGCCATCCCAGCTTTCAGTGGGAGTCCCGCATTACCCTGCGGAACAAAGTTAGGAACTTCCGGCTTTTCATGAAGTTTACGGCCGATGCCGTGTCCTACGAAACGACGGACAATACCAAATCCATGAGATTCAGCATGTTCCTGAATTGCTCTGGAAACATCATTAAGATTATTCCCTGGGCAAGCTTGCTCGATACCTTTCATGAGAGACTCACGAGTAACATCGATAAGCTTTTGAGCTTTTTCCGATACACTACCTACAGCAAAAGTCCTGGCGTTGTCACCATAAAAACCTTCAAATAGGACCCCAACATCAAAAGAAACTATATCGCCCTCTTTAAGCTCGCGATCTGACGGGAAACCGTGAACGATTTCTTCGTTAATCGAACAGCATAAAGAATACGGGAATCCATAGAGACCAAGGAACGCTGGTTTAACATTGAACTGTTTACACAAGTTCATTGTCAGCTCATGGAAAAATATAGTCTTAACGCCTGGGCGAACGTGTTCACCCAGAACGTCAAGAATGATAGCACCAATTCGATTGGCCTCCCGAAGGAGGCCAATTTCTTTCTCATTTTTTAAAAATACACCGCGGTATTTTTTCACTTCAGCTTTCTACCTTTTTTTAGACTTATTCATAAGTCCTTCATACTGGCGAGAGATCATGTGAGACTCTACCTGTGACATAAAGTCCATTGCTACCCCAACGATAATCAAGAGGCTTGTTCCGCCAAAATAGAACGGAACGTTAAGCTTTGCAATGAGAAGCATGGGAAGAACACAGATAGCTGCGATGTAAAAAGCACCCCAGAGAGTAATCCTGGAAAGTACTTTATCAATGTACTCTTTCGTCTTCATGCCTGGCCGAATACCAGGAATAAAGCCGCCTGAGTTCTTCAGATTCTCTGCAATGTCTTTTGGATCAAAGACAATAGCAGTGTAGAAGAAACAGAAGAATACAATGAGAGCGATGAAAATGATGTTATATACAATTGTCTGAGGAGCAAACCATGCTGAGAACTGCTGAATCCACTCTACATCTGGTGCAAATGTGCCGATTGTAGCCGGGAACATGAGCAAAGAAGATGCAAAAATTGGAGGAATAACACCAGCTGTGTTAATTCGCAGTGGAAGGTGTGTAGTCTGTCCGCCAACCATTTTTCTACCCATTTGACGCTTAGCGTAATGAATAGGGATACGGCGTTGACCACGCTCCATGAAGACAATGAATGCTAAAACTGCTGCCATGACGACGAGGATGAGAAGACCAACAAAAATGCTGAGTTCACCCGCGCCAACAAGGTTAAAGGATCTAAAAAGGGCACCCGGAAGACCAGCAATAATACCGGCAAAGATGATTAAGGAAATACCATTTCCTACACCCTTTTCAGTAATTTGCTCGCCTATCCACATAATCAAAACGGTACCTGCGGTAAGCGTAATGATAGTGGTGAGTCGGAAAGCCCATCCGGCTGTTAGTACAACTGGTGCGCCAATTGGACTGGTCATACTTTCCAGACCAACAGCAATACCCAGACCCTGAATGATGGTAATGAGAACAGTACCATAACGAGTGTACTGGGTAATCTTCTGACGACCAGAAGCCCCCTCCTCTTTTGCCATACGCTTAAGATCAGGTGAAACTACCTGCAAAAGCTGTACGATAATAGAGGCAGAAATATAGGGCATGATACCGAGGGCGAAGATCGACAAATTACGAAGTCCGCCCCCGGAAAACATGTCAAACAGGCCGAACAGGGTGTTTTGAACGCTGGCAAAGAAATCAGACAACGCTGCCGTGTCAACACCTGGAACAGGTACATGAATACCGATACGGTATACAGCGAGTAGGAAGAAGGTCCACAACAATTTCTTTTTCAGTTCTGGCTGTTTCGCCAGATTATCAACACCACTGAGCGCCACGTTTTACCTACCCTTCAAGCGCCTTGGCTTCGCCGCCGGCGTTTTGGATTTTTTCAAGTGCAGAAGCAGTGAACTTGTGAGCTTCAATAGTCAGCGCAGCGGAAATTTCGCCACGTCCGAGAATTTTAACAGCTGCACCGTTCTTAGCGAGACCGCGTGCGTAGATGTCCTCAAGGGTGATGTTACTCTGTCCCTCGAATGATTCTGCAAGGCGATCAAGGTTGATCACGTCGTATACTGCTTTAAACTTAGCGTTGGAGAACCCACGCTTAGGCAAACGACGGGCCAGAGGCATCTGGCCACCTTCAAAACCTGGACGAACGCCGCCGCCTGAGCGAGCATTCTGGCCTTTATGACCTTTCGCTGCAGTCTTACCCCAGCCTGAGCCGGAGCCACGACCGATACGACGACGTTGCTTACGTTCCTCTGGGAATGGGTAAAGTTCATGAAGTTGCATTACTCCGTAACCTCCACCATATGAGAAACTTTAGCAATCATACCGCGTACTGCAGCATTGTCCTTAAACTGTTTTTCCTGACGGATCTTTCTCAAACCTAATGCGTCCAATACTGCACGCTGTTTAGGGAGAGTGCCGATCCGGCTACGTACAAGTTTAATCTTGATCATGGCTATACCTACTTCCTAGGAGCTTCGAGCTTCTTACCACGCAATGAACCGACATAGTCAGCACTGCGCAGGGATGTCAGACCAGCCATGGTTGCACGGAGTACGTTATGTGGGTTGTTAGTGCCGATAGCTTTTGCAAGAATATCAGTAACACCAACAGCTTCCATGATCGCACGTACCGGGCCACCAGCGATGATACCAGTACCTTTTGAAGCAGGCTTCAAAACTACACGACCAGCGCCGAAACGACCTAATACCTCATAAGGTAATGTACCGTCAACCAATGAGATCTGAACCATGTCTCTTTTAGCACGCTCAGAGGCTTTACGTAAAGCTTCAGGAACTTCCTGAGCTTTACCGAGGCCGAAGCCTACGTTGCCCTGACCGTCGCCAACAACAACCAATGCTGAAAAGCTGAAACGGCGACCGCCCTTTACAACTTTCGCTACGCGGTTGAGATAGACAATCTTTTCAATCAAACCGAGTTCGTTTTGTTCCATGACTATACCCATACCTGTTAAAATTTCAGGCCTGCTTCACGAGCAGCATCAGCGATAGCTTGAATGCGGCCGTGATAGATGTAGCCATTACGGTCGAACACTACGCGCTCGATCTTCTGTTCCTTAGCAAGGCGAGCGATTTCTGTGCCAACCTTGGCTGCAGAAGCCTTGTTGGATTTAAGAGCTTCGCCGTCTTTGCTAAGAGTCAGTGTAGAAGCGGCTACGATGGTAGAACCTTCGCAGTCGTCTACAAGCTGAGCGTAGATATGCAGGTTAGACCTGAAGACAACGAGACGCGGACATTCAGCAGAGCCTGAAATCTTTTTCCGGATGCGAACTTTACGACGCAACCTTTTTTCGTTCTTGGACTTCATCTGTCTAGACCTGCCTATTTACCTGCAGATTTACCGGCTTTGCGGCGGATCTGCTCATTATCATATTTAATGCCCTTGCCTTTGTAAGGTTCCGGCGGACGTACACGGCGAACGGTAGCTGCAAACTCGCCTACGAGCTGCTTATCGATGCCGTTTACTGTCAGCTTGTTACCCTCAGCTTTTGCCTCGATTCCTTCCGGAAGAGGCATAACTACTGGGTGGGAGAACCCAACTGCAAGTTCAACATTTTTTCCCTTTACCGCAACTTTGTAACCAACACCGTTGACTTCGAGAGTCTTGGAGAAGCCTTTGCTTACACCTTCGATGCAGTTAGCAACGAGAGTACGACGCAGGCCGTGCTGTGCACGTGCTACGCGGGACTCATCTTTGCGGGTAATTACTACGTTGCCATCAGCAATTTCGTAATTGAGAGTAGCTTCTACCGGAGTAGAAATACTGCCCTTAGGGCCCTTTACATTAATAACTTCGCCCGCAATCTTAACTTCAATACCAGAAGGGATTGCTACAGGCTGCTTACCAATACGTGACATGACTGCACCCGCTACCAGATTTCGCAGAGGATTTCGCCGCCAGCATTAGCTGCTTTGGCTGCGATTCCTTCTAGTACACCACGGGATGTGGACAGGATACATATACCAAGACCGTTTTGTACGGCCGGAACGTCCTGTGCACCTACGTAAACACGACGACCCGGCTTAGAGATACGTTTGAGGCCAGCGATTACAGCTTTACCTTTTACGTATTTCAAAGTGATCTTGATTTCACGATCTTCTACGGAGAAGTCGTTTACGTAACCCTCAGCCTTGAGGATGGAGGCAATGGATTCCTTCATCTTCGAGCGCGGCACACTCACTTCCTTATGAAGGGCCAAGTGCGCGTTGCGGACACGTGTAAGCATGTCAGCAATAGGATCAGTCAGCATCTAAAACTCCTTGTTGACTTACCAGCTCGATTTACGAACGCCTGGGAGCTCACCGCGCAGAGACATCTGGCGGAAGCAAATACGGCAAATGCCGAAACGACGCATGAAAGCGCGTGGGCGTCCACAAATTGGACAACGATTGTATGCACGCGCGCTAAACTTAGGTTTACGCGCGGCTTTAACTTCTAGAGATTTACGAGACATCTTTGGTTCTCCTTACTTCTTGAAAGGCATTCCGAGCTGATCAAGCAGGAATTTGCCTTCTTTGTCAGAGGAAGCGGTAGTAACGATGGTGATGTTCATACCAAAGGCATTATCAACACGATCAGCTTCCATTTCAGGGAAGATGGTGTGTTCTTTAATACCAAGGGTAAAGTTACCACGACCATCAAAACCACGATCAGGGATACCGCGGAAGTCACGTACACGAGGCAGTGCAAAGTTAACGAGCTTATCGAGGAAATCCCACATTACCGCACCGCGAAGTGTTACTCGGCAGCCAATTGGCATACCTTCACGCAGTTTGAATGCAGCGATAGACTTCTTAGCACGAGTAACAACGGCCTTCTGACCAGCAATGGCGGTAAGCGCTACAACAGCATCTTCGAGGATCTTGTTGTTTGTGCTTGCTTCACCAAGGCCGATATTGAGGGAGATCTTTTCCAGCCCGGGAACCTGCATAGGTCCTTTGTACTGGAACTCTTTCTGCAAGGCCGGCACCACGTTTTCATTATAGATCTTATTCAGACGGGTCATCGTCTTTCACCCTACCCAAGGATTTCGTTACACTTCTTGCAGAAGCGCACTTTTTTACCGTCTTCGGTGTGGCGATAGCCTACGCGAGTAGGTTCAGCACATGCACCGCACATGACCATCACGTTAGAAACGTGAATAGGCATCTCTTTTTCGACGATTCCACCAGGCTGCTGTGCATATGGATTCGCCTTAGTGTGGCGTTTAACCATATTAGCACCCTCGACAACTACGCGATCTTTCTTACGAAGAATCTTTGTAACTTTGCCGATTTTGCCTTTGTCCTTACCGGAGGTAACCATGACCTTGTCGTCTTTATGGATACGATACTGTTTCATGGTTACTCCTACAATACCTCAGGTGCGAGAGATACGATCTTCATGAACCCTTTGCCGCGGAGTTCGCGTGCAACTGGACCAAAGATACGTGTACCTACTGGTTCGCCCTGTTTGTTCAGCACTACGGCTGCGTTACTGTCGAACTTGATGTAAGTGCCATCTACGCGACGAATTTCTTTCTTCGTGCGCACAACAACAGCTTTCATCACGTCACCTTTTTTCACCTTAGAATGAGGCATAGCCTCTTTCACGGATACTACGATGATGTCGCCTACAGAAGCATAACGGCGTTTTGAACCGCCGAGTACTTTAATACAAGCAACTTTTTTGGCACCGGAGTTGTCCGCTACTTCAAGAGTAGATTCTACCTGAATCATAGCAAACCCCTAAACGGCTTTTTCCAAAACAGAAACGAGATGCCAGCGTTTGTTGCGACTGAGTGGACGAAACTCGATAATTTTCACTTTATCACCCATTGCGCATTCGTTGTTTGGGTCGTGAGCTGTGAATTTCTTACGACGACGAATGTACTTCTTAAGAAGCGGGTGTTTAACGAGTGTCTCGACGCGAACAACAATAGTTTTGTCGTTCTTGTCACTCACAACAGTACCAACGAGCGCGCGACCCTTCCGCTGTTCAATAGCTTCGGACATTTTACGCTCCCTTTTCCTTCAAAATGGTCATAATACGTGCAATAGCACGTTTTGTAGCAGGAATACCGGAAGTATTATCAAGCTGTGCAGTTGCATGCTTGAAACGCAGGTCAAAAAGTTCCTTGCGTGTTTCTTCCAGCTTAGCGTTGAGTTCTTCAACACTAAGTTTTTTTAGTTCTGCGGCTTTCATTCTAGAGCCCCTCCTTAACCACAATAGTGGTCTTGATAGGAAGCTTGTAAGATGCGCGTTTCAGTGCTTCTTTTGCAAGCTCGATATCAACACCCTTGATTTCGTACAAGATGCGGCCAGGCTTTACAGGTGCGAACCAACCACAAGGGGCGCCTTTACCTTTACCCTGACGAACTTCAAGAGGCTTAGAGGTTTTCACACGATCCGGAAAAATACGGATCCAAACCTGACCACCACGTCGAATGTGACGAATCATCGCAATACGAGCAGATTCAATCTGCTGACTGGTGAGTTTGCCATGTTCGAGTGCTTTCAAACCGATGTCACCGAAAGCAATGGTATTACCACGAGTGGCTTTGCCTTTAAGGCGGCCAGTCTGTTGCTTGCGGTATTTAGTCTTTCTAGGCTGAAGCATTACTGCCCTACCTCACTGTCAAGGATTTCACCTTTATAGATCCAGACTTTAACACCGATAATACCGTAAGTGGTGGAAGCTTCTGCAAAACCGTAGTCGATATCAGCGCGCAAAGTCTGAAGCGGAACGCGACCTTCGCGGTACCATTCGTTACGTGCGATTTCAGCGCCCGCTAAACGACCGGCACAAGATACTTTAATACCTTCTGCGCCAAACTTGCGTGCCATAGAAACAGTACGTTTCATAGCGCGGCGGAAAGCAACTCGGCGTTCCAACTGCATCGCAATGTTTTCAGCTACAAGCTGTGCATTGGTTTCAGGGCGACGGATTTCGTTAACTTCGATGGAGAATTCACGCTGGAATTGACCACGGAGTTCAGCACGAAGCTTTTCGATTTCTACGCCCTTACGGCCGATGACGATACCCGGACGTGCTGTGCTAAGGATAAGACGAACTTTCCCGCCTGCACGTTCGATTTCAATGTCAGCAATACCTGCATGAAACAGGGCCTTTTTTACGTACTTACGAATTTTGCTATCTTCGAATACAAAGGCAGGATAATCTTTTTTGCTGAACCAGCGAGATCTCCAGTTCTTGTTAAAACCAAGACGGAAACCATATGGATGTACTTTTTGTCCCATAACTGTATCCTAACTTTCTTCGAGAATGACAGTGATATGGCTGGTACGTTTCAGGATGCGAGTTGCGCGACCCTGTGCACGAGGCATAAAACGTTTCCAGGTTGGACCCTCGTTGACTATAACCTGTTTCACCACGAGAGCATCCACATCAGAGCCAGGCACCTGTTCGGCGTTGGCGATTGCAGAGTGCAGCACTTTAAAAATAACTGCTGCACCTTTGTTCGGGGTGAACTTCAGGATATTTACAGCGTCTTCTACTGGCAGACCCACGATGTTTTTAGCAACAAGACGGGTTTTGCGTGTAGAAACGCGTACGAACTTAGCGGTAGCTTGAGCTTGCATATTAATTCACCTGCCCTAGCGTTTAGCCTTGCTCTTTTTGTCGGCAGCATGGCCGTAATAGGTGCGGGTCGGAGAGAATTCACCGAATTTGTGACCAACCATGTTCTCGGTCACGAATACTGGGATGAATTTCTTACCGTTATGAACCGCAAAGGTAAGGCCTACCATTTCAGGAAGAATCATGGACCGGCGGGACCAAGTCTTGATTACGCGGCGATCGCCACTTTCCTGAGCCTTCTCAACTTTTCGGAGAAGATGGTCGTCGACAAAAGGACCTTTTTTAAGAGACCTAGGCATTTTCTACTCCTACTTCTGACCGCGACGCTTGACGATAAGCTTACTGGAAGCTTTCTTCTTGTCGCGAGTCTTGTAGCCTTTGGTAGGGACGCCCCAAGGGGTAACCGGATGGCGACCACCAGAGCTACGACCTTCACCACCACCCAATGGGTGATCGATAGGGTTCATTGCAACACCACGAACTTTCGGACGGTTACCGAGCCAGCGATTACGGCCAGCTTTACCGATGCGAATTTTTTCATGAGTTACGTTACCAACCTGACCAACTGTTGCGATACAGGTCAAAAGAACCTTACGAACTTCACCGGAAGGCATGCGCAACAATGCGTATTTGCCTTCTTTAGCAACGAGCTGTGCGTATGCGCCAGCAGCACGACAGAACTGTCCGCCACGGCCTGGAGCAAGCTCGATGTTGTGAATGATGGTACCAACCGGAATTTTGCTCATAGGAAGAGCGTTACCAGGTTTGATGTCAGCAGTTTCACCTGCGATAAGAACATCACCCTGTTTTACGCCAACTGGAGCAATAATGTAACGCTTCTCGCCATCTACGTAATGCAGAAGAGCGATACGAGCGGAACGGTTCGGGTCGTATTCGATATGAGCAATAGTTGCCGGGATATCGAACTTATTACGCTTAAAATCGATTATACGGTAAAGACGTTTGTGTCCACCGCCACGACGACGCTGAGTAATACGACCGTAGTTGTTGCGACCTGCTTTTTTGGACAGGCCTTCAGTCAAAGACTTCTCTGGGGTGCTACGAGTGATTTCCTCGAAGAGGGAAATAGTCTGGGAGCGACGACCCGGAGAAGTAGGCTTAAGCTTACGAACAGCCATTGCTTACACTCCCTCGAAGAATTCGATTTTTTCGCCAGCGGCCAGAGTAACGTACGCCTTTTTGAAGCCAGGAATCTGACCGACAGTGCGGCCATTACGGACTCTTGCTTGTGGGCGACGTTTCACTACGTTAACACCTGCAACTTTTACATTGTAGGCTTCTTCTACAGCCTTCTTGATCTCAATTTTATTAGCAGATGGTGCTACAAAAAATGTAACCTGCTGTGCTGCTTCCTTAAGGAAGGTAGCTTTTTCAGATACAAGCGGCTTGATGAGGATCTTTGTATAATTCATGTGACCCTACCTCTACTTCAGTCGTTCCTGAACGGATTCAACAGCACCTTCAAGCAGAACAAGCTGCTTGTGACGGAGCACATCGTATACGTTCAGCTGCTCTACAGACTGTACTGTGATACCTGGGAGGTTACGTGCGGAAAGAACGAGCTTTTCTTCGAGGTCTTTTGCCACGATGAGTGCTTTGTTCAAACCGAGCGCCTCAGTAACACCAGCCATGAGCTTAGTCTTTACTTCAGGAAGTTCGATGCCATTAACAACCATGAGATTCTCACCGGAAAGGCGGGAAGACAAAGCCATTTTAATAGCAAGGCGACGAACCTTTTTATTTACCTTAAACCCATAGTCACGGGGCTGCGGACCAAAGGTCACAGCACCACCACGCCAAATTGGGGAACGGGAAGAACCAGCACGTGCACGGCCAGTACCCTTCTGGCGCCAAGGTTTAGCGCCACCGCCACGAATATCGGAGCGGCCCTTAACAGAGTGGGTGCCTGCACGCTTAGCTGCACGCTGAGCGCGTACAACAAGGTTCAGGATCTCGGGTTTTACCTCGACCTCGAACACTTCAGGAGCCAAGGTGATTTCACCAGCTTCTGCTTTGTTCTGATCGTATAATTTTACAACAGCCACTGTAGTACCCCTTTACTGCTTACGTACCAGTACAAGGCCGTTCTTAGGACCAGGTACTGCACCCTTAACCAGGATGAGGTTCTCATCGGCGCGAATAGCGACGACTTCGAGGTTAGATGTAGTCTGGCGAACATTACCCATGTGACCAGGCATTTTCTTGCCTTTGAACACTTTACCAGGGAATGTTGCGTGACCAATGGAGCCCGGCGCACGGTGCACTTTTTCGTGACCATGGGATGCAGGCATACCAGCGAAGTTCCAGCGCTTCATTACGCCCTGGAAACCTTTACCAATTGTAGTGCCTGTAACACGAACTTTTTCGCCTGCAGCAAAGATCTCTGCAGAAAGTTCCTGTCCGACTTCCAGTGTTGGTGCTTCCTCGAGACGAATTTCGCAAGTATTGCGGAACAAACCGCGGTCAGCTTTTGCAAAATGACCACGCATTGCTTTGGTTACGTGCTTTTCTTTAGCTTCACCAAATGCAATCTGTACTGCATTATATCCGTCAGTAGCTGCATCTTTTTTCTGGATAACAGGACACGGACCTGCTTCGATAACGGTAACTGCAACAGCAGAACCATCGTTAGCGAAGATACGGGTCATGCCAACTTTGCGG
This sequence comes from Halodesulfovibrio sp. MK-HDV, assembly GCF_009914765.1. NCBI lineage: Bacteria > Pseudomonadati > Thermodesulfobacteriota > Desulfovibrionia > Desulfovibrionales > Desulfovibrionaceae > Halodesulfovibrio > Halodesulfovibrio sp. MK-HDV. Next base: position 103,102 of record NZ_WYDS01000016.1, read on the forward strand.
CCCAAGATTCCTAATTTCTCAGTCATGATTACCTCTCGCTAGAGTTTAATCTCAACGTCCACGCCAGCGGGTAGACTGAGCTTTCCAAGAGCATCAACAGTTTGTTGAGTAGGCTCGAGGATATCCATAAGACGCTTGTGGATGCGCATTTCGAACTGTTCACGAGACTTTTTGTCTACGTGTACGGAACGGTTGACCGTGAACTTGTGAATGTTTGTCGGGAGTGGGATTGGACCAGCAACCCCGGCGCCCGTGTTGCGCGCCGTATCAACGATCTCTGCCACAGCCTTATCAAGGATGCGGTAATCGTAAGCTTTAAGCTTTATTCTGATACGATCACTGCTAACAGTTGTCATAGTTTATTACTCCATATTAGGGATACGAGACCCTTACCTGTGATCATTCCGTGAGGGGAATGATCCAAACTGCAATAAGCAGAAATTTCCTCACGACGGTACAAGATGAAATCTCTGTAAAGTAACGGCTGAACAGATGCATCTTGCCCTAGTAACGACAGAGGCAGGTGAACTCAAGATGAGTTCCAAAGTTGTTTTTCGTAAATAATGGAGAATATATGAGAGGGAAATGTGATGTGTGACAAACCAGCCATGCCTGACAACATCAATAAAGCCTCTACTCCACTACTTGCGAAGAACGCCCAAATGTCGTCAGCCTAGCCTGAGTATTATTGTATAGACACAATATACGCAGGGGGCCCGCAGGGGTTCAAAGATGCAAGTGATTAACACTTAAATTTGTATGTGCACCTTACAGTAAAACATGGTCCTTACTGGAACGGCACGACATAATGCAGCATCTAGAAACGCCTGCAAATGTCAAAAAACAGCAGAATGGGCTCGACCCATTCTTAACCTCCAAATTTGTGAGGAGGAGTTTTTGTGCTTGTGAGCAAACAGTTGTTCGTCTCAAGCGAGAAAGACTTATATGTGAGACAAGCTCTAACGTCAACACCTTTTTCGTATTTTTTTTACGATGTGTTGAATTATACTTACTCTACCCTTTCTACCCGGAAAAGCTCCGGCCATCTTACGATGACCGGAGCATTATATCACCTGATAACTCAGGAACTAACCTTTACTGCTTACAATTTCTTCAGCAATAGAGTTAGGTACAGGCTCGTAGTGATCGAACTGCATAGTGAAGTTCGCACGACCCTGGGTTTTTGAGCGAAGGTCTGTTGCGTAACCGAACATTTCGGAAAGCGGAACCATTGCATCAATAACCTGAGCGTTAGCACGGGTGTCCATACCCTGTACGCGACCACGACGACCGTTAAGGTCACCCATTACGTCGCCAAGGTATTCCTCAGGAGTTACAACCTCTACACCCATGATAGGTTCGAGGATCTGAGGACCAGCTTTCTTACAAGCAGCTTTAATCGCCATAGAACCAGCGATGTAGAATGCCTGTTCAGAGGAGTCAACGTCATGGTAAGAACCCCAAATGAGTTTTACCTTAACGTCAACTGTTGGGAATCCAGCATAAACACCACTTTTGAGTGCTTCCTGAATACCTTTGTCAACAGCTGGGATGTATTCTCTAGGAATAACACCACCACTAATGGAGTTAGCGAATTCGTAACCTTTCTCTGGGTTAGGTTCGATTTCAATAACAACATGACCATACTGACCACGACCACCAGACTGCTTAGCGTACTTGTGATCTTCTTTAGCAACCTTCGTGATAGTTTCACGGTAGGCTACCTGAGGCTTACCAACGTTAGCGTTAACGCTAAATTCGCGGGTAAGACGGTCAACAATGATGTCGAGGTGAAGTTCACCCATACCGGAAATAAGGGTCTGACCAGTTTCGTCATCACCTTTTACACGGAAGGATGGATCTTCTTTAGCGAGCTTAGCAAGAGCTGCGGACAGAGCGTCACGGTCAGCTTTTGTTTTAGGCTCAATAGCAACTTCGATAACTGGGTCTGGAATATCGAGAGACTCGAGAATTACTGGACGATCCAACGCGCAGATGGTGTCACCAGTAGATACGTTTTTCAGACCAACAACAGCTACGATGTCGCCAGCAAATGCTTCTTTAATATCCTCACGCTTGTTAGCATGCATCTTAAGAAGACGACCAACACGCTCTTTTTTGCCGGTAGTTGCGTTGAAAATGGTCATGCCAGTTTCAATTTTACCGGAGTAGATGCGGCTGAAGGAAAGGTGACCGATGTATGGGTCAGAAGCGAGCTTGAATACGAGAGCGGAGAAAGGTTCTTTGTCATCACATGGACAAGGAATTTTCACTTCTTCGTTATCAGGATCAGAACCTTCCATTGCTGGGATATCAACCGGGCTTGGGAGGTAATCAATTACCGCGTCAAGCAAAGGCTGAACACCCATGTTACGGAATGCGGAGCCACAGAATACAGGCACGATTGAACGTGCGATTGTAGCTTTACGCAATGCAGCTTTAATCTCTTCAGCGGAGAGTTCTTCGCCACCGAGGTATTTTTCGAAGAGAGCTTCGTCTTCTTCTGCTGCAGCTTCCATCATTTCAAGGCGTTTTTCATCGAAGAGGTCCTGCAGATCTGCAGGAACAGCTTTGATTTCGAACTCAGCACCTTTGGTAGCTTTATCATAGTAGATAGCTTCGCCGGATACGAGGTCGATAATGCCTTCAAAATGATCTTCAGCACCGATTGGAATCTGGAGAGAAATAGGCTTAGCACCGAGACGATCGGAGATCATGCCTACTGCACGCCAGTAGTCGGAACCGATACGGTCCATTTTGTTGATGAAGCAGATGCGAGGCACACCGTAACGGTCTGCCTGACGCCATACAGTCTCAGACTGAGGCTCAACACCAGCAACAGCATCAAATACACACACGGTACCATCAAGAACACGAAGGGAACGTTCAACTTCCATAGTGAAGTCAACGTGGCCCGGTGTATCAATGATGTTAACGCGGTAATCTTTCCAGAAACAGGTAGTTGCAGCAGAGGTAATAGTAATACCACGCTCTTTTTCCTGCTCCATCCAGTCCATTGTGGACTCACCGGTATGAGTCTCACCAATTTTGTGAGATACACCAGTGTAGTAGAGAATACGTTCAGTAGTAGTAGTTTTACCCGCATCAATGTGGGCCATAATACCGATGTTTCTCTGTTTATCTACAGATATTTTAGCAGACACAGCAAGCTCCTCAGATTACCAACGGAAATGAGCAAAAGCTTTGTTAGCTTCTGCCATACGATGGGTGTCTTCTTTCTTCTTAACGGCACCACCACGACTGTTGAACGCGTCAAGCAATTCGCCGGACAGACGTGCAACCATACCCTGCTCACCGCGACCGCGAGCGTAGGTGATGATCCAACGGATAGAGAGAGAAACCTGACGGTCTGGACGAACTTCAACTGGAACCTGGTAAGTTGCACCACCAACGCGGCGAGACTTAACTTCCAGATGAGGTTTTACATTTTCAATAGCTTTTTCGAAAGCGCGGATTGCATCTTCGCTGGTTTTTTCAGCGAGTACATCGAGTGCTTTGTAGAAGATTTTTTCTGCGGTGCTCTTTTTACCGTCAAGCATAAGACGGTTTACAAAACGAGCTGCCAGACGGCTTCCATATACTGGATCTGGCAAAATCTCACGCTTAGGTACGGGTCCTTTACGAGGCATATCTATATTACTCCATTAACTGCTTACTTAGGACGCTTAGCGCCGTATTTGGAACGGCCCTGGCGACGATCTGCAACACCAGCGGTGTCGAGGGTACCACGTACGATATGATAACGTACACCTGGTAAATCTTTTACACGACCGCCACGAATCATAACTACGGAGTGTTCCTGCAAGTTATGACCTTCACCAGGGATGTAGGCAGTTACTTCGATGCCGTTGGTGAGGCGTACACGAGCTACTTTACGCAGCGCGGAGTTAGGTTTCTTAGGTGTAGTGGTGTAAACACGAGTACAAACGCCACGACGCTGTGGGCAAGCCTGCAGCGCTGGTGTTTTCTTACGTTTTACAACCTTCTTACGTTCCTTGCGGATAAGTTGGTTGATAGTGGGCATTTTTCCTCCAAAGGAATTTATCAAAGTCGTTCGCTTAGTACAGGATGAGCGGCCCCGGTCTGAGGTGCAACTCAAATCACAACAAAGTACCATCCGACATTTAGTGGAGAACTAAAGGCTGGTTGGCAGCTCATCTATTCCAAACGGGGACCCGATGCAGCCCAGCAGCCCGCTCGGCATCGTCAGTCAGACCCGTGAAATTTCGAATCAGCTACTTACGTCTTTTTTTTCAGAGGGTACAAGTGATTTTTGATATTTTTCTCAAATATAATAATGTTACTAACTGATCAAATATCTATTTTTTACTCTTCAACCATACTTGTACTCTTTTTCACAAAGATTCTAATCACCCAACTACCCCAAAACACCCAAAATTCTGTCTTCATTTGTACTATTATTCTCAAGCGGTGGCATTTTGCCTGTTATTTTAATTTTGCTTGACATGAAGACACCTACGTAATCTATTGTTTTTACTAACTAAAAAAAGGTAATTATTTGCCCTTGACTTTTTGTCTAATTTTTCACAAACCATTCTCAAGCACTAAATAGTTTTTTTACAGACACAAGCGCAATCGTCTCTCTATTTAGTGCGATTACAAGATTGGCTTTATGAAAAACCAAATCGGTAATTCACAAGTTACAAACTTTTATATTCCGGAGGAAGGAAGTTATGTCTAAACTGGTAGCCCCACATGGTGGTAAAGGTCTCGTTTGTTGCCTGCTCGAAGGCGCAGAACTCGAAGCTGAAATTAAAAAAGCTGAAGGCCTGAAAAAGCTCGACATTTCCGGCCGCGCAAAAGGCGACCTTATCATGATGGGTATCGGTGGCTTCTCCCCACTGAACGGTTTCATGGGCAAAAAAGACTGGAAGAGCGTATGTGAGAACTTAACTCTTGCAGACGGCACTTTCTGGCCAGTACCAGTTACTCTTGACGCTTCCAAAGAAGAAGCTGGCGCAATCGCAGTTGGTGAAGAAATCGCTCTCGTTCGCAACGGTATCGTATTTGCTACTATGAAAATAGAAGAAAAATTCGAAATGACCGAAGCTGACAAAAAATGGGAATGCGAAAAAGTATTCAAAGGCGAAGGCGAAGAGTCTGCTGATGACGTATTCTGGAAGATCGCCCTTGAAGATCACCCAGGCGTAAAAATGGTTATGGCTCAGAAAGAAGTTAACCTTGCTGGTCCAGTTAAGGTTCTCTCTGAAGGCGAATACCCATCAGAATACGAAGGTGTTTATCTCCGCCCTGCAGAAGTTCGTGCAATGTTCGAAGAACGTGGTTGGTCTGAAGTTGCTGCACTGCAGTTGCGTAACCCAATGCACCGTTCCCACGAATTCCTTGCAAAAATCGCTATCGAAGTTTGCGACGGCGTACTCATTCACTCTCTCATCGGTAACCTCAAGCCAGGAGACATTCCTGCAGACGTTCGCGTAAAAGCTATCGATGCACTTGTTGAACACTACTTTGTAAACGACAACGTAATTCAGGCTGGCTACCCACTTGACATGCGTTACGCTGGTCCACGTGAAGGTCTGCTCCACGCAACTTTCCGCCAGAACTACGGCGTAAACAACATGCTCATCGGTCGTGACCACGCTGGCGTTGGTGATTTCTACGGTTTATTTGAAGCACAGGAAATCTTTGATCGTATCCCTACTCCAGCAGATGAAGGCAAAGCACTGCTTTGTAAGCCAATGAAAATTGACTGGACCTTCTACTGCTACAAGTGTGACGGTATGGCTTCCCTGCGTACTTGCCCACACAGCAAAGAAGATCGTGTTATCCTTTCCGGTACAAAACTCCGTAAAGCTTTGTCTGACGGCGCTGATGTACCTGATCACTTCGGTCGTGACGAAGTTCTCGTTATCCTTCGCGAATACTACGAAGGTCTTACCGAAAAAGTTGAAGTTAAAATGCAGAACGCTGCTTCCGGCGATTCCATGTAATTTTAGCTACGCAGATTATAAAAGGGGATCGGGTAACCGATCCCCTTTTTTTTATTTAAAAGAGCTCTTACGTTCATAAACATTATATATAGGTAGCTGCTGTATATATACGTTCTAAGCACCGAAATACTCATTGTAAAATCAGACAATTACATAGAGAAACAAAAGGGAATGTGTTTCCACGCATCCTGCATCGCAACATCGTGCTCCAGCGCTTTGGCATCCAGCGTTATCAAAAAATTCCAGTAAGAAGCCGAATGATTGGGGTGCCGTACATGTGCCAATTCGTGTAGTAAAATATAGTGCAAAGATTCTACAGGCAAAAGCAATAAACGTGCATTCAAGGAGATTGTTCCATGGCCTGAACAACTACCCCACCGACTTTTTTGAAGACGAATTTGGACTTTTTTATAGGGAATCCCAACTTCTTGCGATGCCTCTTCCAAAAATTCAGGCAAATACTCTTTCCCGCATCGCACAAGCCAGCAGGACAACAGCTCAGCTTGTTCCTCTTCAGTCACATCATCCGGCAGCAATATTTCGCCGTCAATTTCAATAGAGAGCAATCCGGACGCGGTGCGTATAATTTTTTCAGCTTCAATCAACTTCGCTGCAATACTAGCAGCCGCGACTTTTTGAACAGAATACTCGCGATCAATAGCAGACAATACAATTTTATCAGGAATCAAAGCTGGCAGGTCGTCGACTTTTGCTGGAAGTTCCAGCCGCTTTGCTGCCTTGCGAATCCATTCTGTACGCTTTTTCAAAATTGGAGGAAGCCACGCCTTTTTAAATGTCTGCGGCACCACAACCTCAAGTCCTTTTGTCCGCGTAATTTTTAAACGGACATATTTGGCTCGCTTACTGCGAGTAAGTGTATATTCGATAGTGCCATCATCTTTAAAAATCAAAACTGGAACTCCTTAAACATAAAAATCGAGCTAACCCCTTTACCCGCATTTGCAATCACAGTACAGTCTCCGAAAAACTGGCGGCTAATCAGGTTCACAGCCTCACCAAGCTATCTATGCAGCTTGCCAGCCCAAGACAACGATCGACTGCAACCCACTGGAGTTTCTTGCATGTCCCTTTCAAAGCGATCTGCATATGGCACTGCCTTATTTGCCTTTGCTGGAGCAATTTTTTGCGCACTTAATGCCACACAAAATCTAGACGTAATCTGCATAACAACAGGCTGCGAAATCTTCAAAGACATTTCGGTATTTGGAATTTCGTTATGGTGGTTTGGAACAGCGTTGTTTCTCACCCTCGCTCTACTGAACCTCTTGAACTATCAAAAAACTGCCCTGCTACTTGCTTTAAGCGCTGTTATCATAGATTTAGGGTTCTTACTCTTAATGATCTTCACAGCACCCTGCGTTCCTTGCCTCGCATTTGCAGCTATTCTTTTTGTACTATTCTTCATGCAATGCTCCGTGCTCAAACGCCCTGCCATATTAGTTCTGCCTATTTTAATAATTTGGACATTACTTTTCACGCCGAATATTTTTTCAACTATAAACGAACAAATAGGCACATGGGCTATTTATGGCAACCAGCAAGCAGATGTTCAAGTCTTCTTTTCTCCAAGCTGTACTGCCTGCAAAAGCCTTATTCCGAAACTATCCAAAAAAGATTCCGGCAATATTGCCTACTATCCAATTGCTGAAACCGATGAAGACATAGAAAGAATCTTTCTGATGCAGAACGCAATCAATGACGAAAGTTCTATGTACGTTGCGTTCAATCGTGCCATTCGCGGCACAGCAGATTCAATTTCGGTGCCGCTCAGGACTCGTTTGCAACTTCAGTGGAATCTTTTTAGAAACAAGTCAAAACTCGCCTCCATGGGAGTTACACGCATTCCAGTTCTCATCACCAACGGTGTACCAAGCTCTTTGCTTTCTAACGAAGAAAAGCAAGGAACCAAGGGGGATGAACTAGATTTTAACGACGACTTTTCCGGCTGTACAGACGACAGCACAGAGCCTTGTGAGTAGGTAACATTCTCTAGTTATTTTCTTTTTTTGGCAGGCTGGTTGTCCAACCAATTTGATTGAATGTGTTGACGCAACCATATAATCACATTATGTGAAAAAAATCATTTGAAACCGAGGACCGGCGGGCGCGCACTATTGCCTCTTGTTGTCACACTTTTTTATGGCAATTTTCTTGGACAAATAGTGAAAAACGCTTTATAGGGTCTCCCGCTGGAATCCTTTTAGACCAAGCGAAGTAAGTCTATGCGACACCAGTTACAAGCTATTTTATCTGAACATAAACAAAAAATTACCGAAGAATGGGTTTCAGCCATATTCGGTACCTACGAGATCGATACAGTAGGATTCCTGCGCAGTCAGGATAATGCTTTTGCTAACCCGGTAGGGAACAAGACAAAAAAAGCAACTGCTATTCTTATCGATGCACTCGTGGATGATAATTTGGACAGCGATGTTGTAACTCCTGCAGTTAATGAACTGATTCAGGTACGCGCTATTCAAAAATTCGAAGCCGATCAGGCAATGTCTGTTCTCTTCGTTTTAAAAAACATCATCCGAAAACACACTGTCCCCAAACTTTCTAAGTCCGAAGAATTTGCTGATCTTCTGGAACTAGAATCAAAGATAGATTCTCTGGCTCTTGTGGGATTCCGTATTTATTCGGAATGTCGCGATAAGGTTCAGAGAATGCGCGTTGATGAATTCAAAAGGAAGCACTTTCAGCTCTTGAAAAGAGCAGAACGTATATTGGAGAAACCGGTTGGGGAATCGGAATCGTAACAACCAATAGCCTAGCAGCGAGGTAACGGAATGATAATTTCACTTCTCGCGGTTATCGCCTTGGGTATACTGGCCTGGATGGGATCAATGATGGGATTCCAATATGTTCTGGCAGTTTGTTTACCCTACACAGCAATAACCGTATTCCTTGTAGGTTTCGCATGGCGGATAATTGACTGGGCAAAGCGCCCGGTTCCGTTCAGCATTCCTACCACAGGTGGCCAACAGAAGTCTCTTCCCTGGATCAAGCCTGCCACTCTCGACAACCCGACCAATATGGCGGGTGTTTGGGGACGCATGATCCTTGAAGTACTTTTGTTTCGCTCCCTGTTCCGCAACACTAACGTTTCAATTGAAGGCGACCGCGTGGTCTACTGGTCCTCTAAGTTCCTGTGGCTTTTCGCGCTCATCTTCCACTACTCTTTCCTTATTATTTTTGTGCGTCATTTCAGGTTCTTTGCTGAGCCGGTACCATTCTTTGTGAATGCTATCGAAATGTTCGACGGCATTCTGCAGATTGGTGCACCACGTCTGTTTATGACTGGTCCACTAATTCTCATAGCGTTGGCATACCTGATCGGCCGCCGTATCTTTAGTCAGAAAGTGCGTTACATCTCTCTTTTGAGCGATTACTTCCCACTTTTCTTGATTTTCGGCCTGTGTGCTACCGGCATCGCAATGCGCTACTTCTGGAAAGTTGACATTGCTACTGTAAAAATCTTTGTATTGAGCTTGCTCCATTTCGCACCGGACACAGCTGCTCTTGCAAAAATCGGCAGCATTTTCTACGTGCACATGTTCTTCCTTGTAGTACTCCTTATGTACTTCCCGTTCAGTAAGCTTATGCATGCTGCTGGCGTATTCTTTAGCCCGACTCGTAACATGGCAAACGACAGCCGTATGAAGCTGCACGTTAACCCATGGAACCCGGAAAAAGTTTACCGCACGTACGAAGCATATGAAGATGAATTCAGGGTACCTATGGTTGAGGCAGGACTCCCGGTCGTAAAGCAGCCGGAAGAATAAGGAGCAGTTATGGCCAAAGTACCTTCACCAGAAGAGCTGATTAAAATCAGCTACGATATGCCAAGTCAGAACTGGATGGACACCAAGCCTGAGATTTCTCCTGGCTCGGTTGCATATCCAGCTAAGAAAAGAACCATGGAACCTCTTGGAATGCCCCATCCGCACGATTGGGATCCATTTGAGGAAGATTGGCACCTCCCAGAAAACTGGGAAGAAATCATCTATAACGGTTTGAAAGAACGCCTTGAAAAATACCGTTCTCTTAAACTTTTCATGGACATCTGTGTTCGCTGTGGCGCCTGTGCTGATAAGTGTCATTACTTCATCGGTTCCGGCGACCCTAAAAACATGCCTGTTCTGCGTGCAGAGCTGCTCCGTTCCGTTTACCGTAAAGACTTTACCACTGCCGGTAAAATTCTTGGTAAACTTGCCGGTGCTCGCAAACTCGACAAAGACGTGATTAAAGAGTGGTTCTACTACTTCTATCAGTGTACTGAATGTCGTCGTTGCTCCCTGTATTGCCCATACGGTATTGATACCGCTGAAATTACTATGATGGCTCGTGAGTTGCTGCACGAACTCGGTCTTGGTCTGCACTGGATCATGGACCCTGTTAGCAACTGTAACCGTACTGGTAACCACCTTGGTATTACACCGCATGCCTTCAAAGAAATCGTAGAGTTCCTCTGCGAAGACATTGAAGAAGTTACCGGTATCTCAATCAATCCACCTTTCAACGAACCTGGTCATGAAGTTCTCTTCATCACCCCTTCCGGTGACGCATTTGCAGAACCGGGCATCTACACCTTCATGGGTTACCTGATGCTGTTCGAAGAAATTGGACTTGATTACACCTTGTCTACTTATGCATCTGAAGGTGGTAACTTCGGTCTCTTTACATCATCCAGCATGATGAAGAAACTGAACGCCAAGATGTACGCTGAAGCAGAACGCTTAGGCTCCAAGTGGATTCTTGGTGGTGAGTGTGGTCACATGTGGCGTGTTATTAACCAGTACATGTCAACCATGAACGGTCCAGCACCTTCCTGCATGGAAACTCCAGTAAGCCCAATTACTGGCACCGTGTTCGAAAATGCTAGCGAAACCAAAATGGTTCACATTGCTGAGTTCACAGCTGACCTCATCAAGCACAACAAGATTCGCCTTGATCCTTCACGTAACGATCATCTCAAAACTACCTACCACGATAGCTGTAACCCAGCACGTGCTATGGGTCTTCTTGAGGAACCACGTGAAATCATGCGTGCGGTCTCTAATAACTTCTACGAAATGCCTGAAAACACCATCCGCGAACAGACTTTCTGTTGTGGTGCGGGCTCCGGTCTCAACACTGATGAGATTATGGAAATCCGTATGCGTGGTGCTCTTCCTCGTGGTAACGCTCTGCGTTACGTACAGGAAAAACATGGTGTTAACATGATGTCTTGTGTTTGTGCTATTGACCGTGCAACTCTTCCTCCGTTGGCCGATTACTGGGCACCGGGTGTAGATATTGCTGGCGTGCACGAACTTGTCGCTAACGCCCTCGTAATGAAAGGCGAGAAAAAGCGTACTATGGACCTCAGGCAGGAAGAACTGCCAGGAATGGAGGATGAATAATCATGTATAACAGCAAGTATGTTATCTCCGGACTGGTAATCTTTTTAGCCGTTTTCTCATACCCTTTCTGGGGCAATCTGGCTTCCAAAGACTACACTGGTCCTAAACTGAGCCTGCCTACTGATCAAAAGCAGTGCATTGAGCCTGTCGAGTTTATGCGCGCCGAGCACATGACTCTACTGAATCAGTGGCGTGACTCTGCACTTCGTGACGAGAAACGTGTATACGTTGCTTCTAACGGTGCAACATGGGAAACAAGCCTGCAGAAAACGTGTATGAGCTGTCATACCAATAAGGCTGAGTTCTGTGACACCTGTCACCTTGAGAACGCCGTGGAGCCATACTGTTGGACTTGCCACGTTCCGCCTAAGGGGAATGAATAATGAAACGTAGCAGAAGACAATTCCTTAAGGTTGCCAGCCTTTCTGTTGCAGGTCTTGGCGCTCAGCTTGCAGCTGGCGGTATGACCCAAGCAGCTGCTGCTGTTAAACCTAGTTACAAAAAAAATGCTCTTGCGCTTAAAGCTAAGCGTTGGGCTATGGTTATTGATACTCGCGAGTTTGCTTCTAAAGAAGACTTTGATGCTTGCATCAATGCTTGTGACACAGCGCATAACATTCCACAGATGCCAGGTAATACTGAAATCAAGTGGATTTGGAAAGACGCTTACGATCACACCTTCACAGAAACAACTAACAAGTATCAGTCAAAAGAAGTTGAAGATCGTGAATACTTCATGCTCTGCAACCACTGCGAAAACCCTCCATGCGTTCGCGTATGTCCTACTCAGGCTACTTACAAGCTTGAAAACGGCATCGTTGCTATGGATTACCATCGCTGTATCGGTTGTCGTTTCTGCATGGCAGGTTGCCCATTCGGCGCACGCTCATTCAACTTCACTGATCCTCGCCCATACATTAAAGACATCAACCCTAAGTTCCCTACCCGCATGATCGGTGTTGTGGAAAAATGTAACTTCTGTGTTGAACGTCTTGATGAAGGCAAGCTTCCAGCTTGTGTTGAAGCCGCTCCGGGTAAAATTCACTTCGGCGACTTGTCAGATCCTGAATCTGATGTTCGTAAGTTGCTCGATGAGAACTATACACTTCGTCGTAAACCAGCATTGGGCACTGAGCCTGGTGTATTCTACATAATTTAGGAGGCCCATCATGCTCGAAAAAGTTTTGAAAGGATCTCCAAAGTACTATATGTGGCTGGCTTTCCTTGGCGGCATCATCGGCATCGGTGCAATTACATACCTGTTCCAGCTTAAATACGGCCTTAGCCTTACTGGCATGAGCCGTGACGTAACTTGGGGCTTTTATATTGCTCAGTTCACCTACCTCGTAGGTATTGCTGCATCCGCTGTTATGCTGGTCCTTCCAGCATACTTCCACGGCTACAAACAGTTCAAGAAGATCATCATTTTTGGTGAATTCATGGCAATTGGCGCAGTTGTTATGTGCATGCTCTTTATCGTAGTTGATATGGGTATGCCTCAGCGTATGCTGAACGTAATGCTGCACCCTACCTTTAACTCCGTTATGTTCTACGACATGATGGTACTTATCGGTTACCTTTGCCTTAACGCAATTATCGGTTGGAAAACTCTGGAATGCGAACGCTTCCAGATAGCTCCACCACAGTGGGTTAAATACCTTATTTACACTTCAGTAATTTGGGCATTCTCAATCCACACCGTAACTGCGTTCTTATCTCAGGGTCTCCCGGGTCGTCACTACTGGCTTACCGCCGTACTTGCTGCTCGATTCCTTGCTTCTGCATTCTGCGCAGGTCCAGCTCTTCTTCTTCTCCTTCTCATGATTGTGAAGAAACTTGCTAAATTTGAAATTGGCAAAGAGGCTATTAAGACTCTTACCATCATCATTACCTACGCAATGTGCCTCAACGTATTCCTGTTCCTTTGTGAAGTGTTTACTGCATTCTACAGTAACATTCCGGGTCATATGCATCCGCTTCACTTCCTGTTCGCAGGTACTGAACAGGGTCTTCCTTGGGTAACTTACTGGATGTGGATTGGCGCAGTTCTCGCTATTGCTAGCCTTGTACTGCTCATTCCTACTTCCCTGCGCGAAAACATGAAGATCCTTCCTTGGGCTCTCAGCATGCTCGTTCTCGCTACCTGGATTGACAAAGGTCTTGGTCTCATCGTTGGTGGTTTCGCACCATCTCCTTTTGGAACCTGGGCTCTCTACGCACCAACTGTACCTGAACTGCTGATTTCTCTCGGCATCTTCGGTGTTGGCGCATTCATTGTGTCTATCCTTTGGAAGATCGCTATCGATGTAAAAAGAGAAGCTGGTACTCTGTAGTTTCCGTTTCTTAAAAAAATTAGGGTCTACCCATTGGGTAGACCCTTTTTTTATATCCTATCAACCAACTGGTTGATGTCCTTTCACCCATATTCTATTCTTTAACTATGAAAAAACACATACCACAAACATTGCTACAGTCTGAACCTGCTGACACTTCAAAGTACAAACAAAGCCATTCTACGATGTTACGAGATGGATTTGTACAGCATCCACATACAACAGATCAGCAACCAGTACGTATAGATGAGTTAATCAAATCTATTTCACAAAGAAATCAAGAAGCAATGTCTCCATTGCGCAAGCAAAAAAAGCACAACAAAGCAGTGTTAAACTCTGTTCTGCGTTCTATCTTCTCTTCATAGTATCACATCTGCATCACTGCATCGACATTGCAGCCCTTCTCACCCCCCTTTCATTCGTTAGTTATTTATTTTTATTGGAAAAAAAATACACAATCTAACTATTTTAGACTACAGTACTTTGTTTATAAGCAGTCGAGTTATAAGTCAGTTCCGTAACTATCTCGTAACATTTATTTTTCTGTTACATATTACGGCAGAACGCTTTTCCCATATAAGCTTTATTCTTTGGAAGCTTCGGATACTGCCGCCTTACTGACTGCAAATTTATATGAAATGGTATAATGCGGAGTGCTTACTCGTGCCCGCCCTTGCATAGCGCCTTTTTGAATAATGCAAGCCTGCCCTTTCTGGCCCTGTGGTGTAACAAACCTACTATGAATGAAGGCTCTTTCTACGGTTTACAAGAAAAAGGAAGCTACATGTCATCCCAAAAGGTGATGCTTGAAGTACAAAATCTCACTAAAATCTTTGGCACGAACCCAAAACGGGCTCTACCACTCCTAGAAAAAGGGCTTACTAAAGACGAAATACTCCAAAAAACCGGCTTAACAGTTGGAGTACACGATGCATCTTTCACCGTGTATGAAGGAGAAATTTTTGTCATTATGGGGCTTTCCGGCTCCGGCAAATCAACCCTTGTCCGTATGTTAAACCGGTTAATTGAACCAAACGCCGGAAGCGTCTCAATGCATGGTAAAAATATTACCGAAATGACGCACGACGAACTGGTTCAATTCCGGCTCCACAACATGAGTATGGTATTCCAATCCTTCGCACTCATGCCTCACCTGTCAGTCCTAGACAATGCCGCATTCGGACTTGAACTTGCCGGAGTTCCTAAAAAAGAGCGATCTAAACGCGCCCTTGAATCATTAGAACAAGTGGGACTCGCTGGATGGGAAAAATCCAGTCCTGATCAACTTAGTGGTGGTATGCAACAGAGGGTAGGCTTAGCTCGCGGTCTTGCAGTTGATCCTGAAATCATGCTTATGGATGAAGCTTTTTCTGCGCTTGATCCACTCATCCGTACTGAAATGCAAGATGAACTGCTGATGCTTCAAGAAAAATATCGCCGAACTATCATATTTATTTCGCATGACCTAAACGAAGCGCTCCGCATCGGAGATCGAATAGGCATAATGCAAGGCGGAAAAATTATTCAGGTGGGCACTCCGGAAGATGTTCTTCAAAATCCCGCCAATGATTACGTAAAAGCATTCTTTAAAGGCGTTGACCCTACAAGTGTACTCAGTGCAAAAGATATCGCCTCCAAAAACCACCCTACCATCATCATTACAAAGGGTGGAAACCTGCGCACTACCCATGAAATATTGAGTGCCAGCGAGCGTGACTATGCATTTGTTCTCGATCCTCAGCATAAATTGCAGGGTGTGGTTTCAACAGATTCTATCCTCGAAAAATTAAAAGAGAAAAATCCGGAAAGCACTCTGCGTGATGCCTTCCTTCCAGGCATCAAAGTCGTCAACGAAGATGACACAATGCAGGAAATTCTGCCCCTTGTTGCGCAAACCGCAAGCCCCGTTCCTGTTTTAGACAGCAATAAGAAATTTAAAGGGGTTGTCTCAAAAACACGTTTTCTTAATACATTACACCGCAGTGGTGAGAGTTCTGAAATTTTAGAATCTTATACTATATAAGGAGCTCTGGTATGTTTAACGAACAAGTTATTCCAATGGATATCTGGATCTCAGACGGCGTCAACTGGCTTGTGGATAACCACAGAGCTTTTTTTCTCAAACTTAAATGGCCTGTTGAACAGACTCTTAATGCACTGGACCACGGGCTTAACGCCTTGCATCCTGCAATAATAATCATCGCTGTGCTCCTACTGGCATGGAAAATTGCCGGATGGAGAATTTCCCTTTTTTCAGGACTCTCTCTCGTTCTTATCGGCCTACTTGGCTTATGGGAAGCGACCATGACTACCATGGCCATGGTTCTTTCTTCAGTAATCTTTTGTGTTATTGCCGGCGTTCCTCTTGGAATCTATGCAGGGCGTAGTAACCGATTTGAGCAAATCATGCGGCCTATGCTTGACGCCATGCAAACGACACCATCATTTGTCTACCTAGTACCGATTGTTATGCTCTTTTCCATCGGCAATGCTGCTGGTGTACTAGCTACAATTATCTTTGCGCTTCCACCAATCATTCGACTCACATCACTGGGTATCCGACAGGTTCCGCGAGAACTTATTGAAGCCGCTGAAGCTTTTGGAGCAACGAATCGACAAATCTTAGTAAAAGTACAAATCCCCCTTGCCATGCCGACTATTTTGGCTGGGCTTAATCAGACTATTATGATGGCTCTTTCCATGGTTGTTGTTGCTGCTCTTATTGGCGCAGGTGGACTGGGATCGCCAGTAATTCTCGGACTAAACTCCCTTGATATTGGCCTTGCTGCAATCGGTGGTATCAGTATCGTTCTTATGGCTGTTATGCTTGACCGCATTACACAAGCTGCAGCCCAGAAAAAGAAATAAGCTGAGCCATACAACAAGCTGTTCCTGACCACCTTAAGAAAACCTTTAGCACCGTAGGATGTATTCAACGATGTTTAAAAAGATTTTACTCGCCCTACTTATTGTATCCATGTCTGTTCCCGCATTTGCATTTAGCGACAAGCCGGGTGAAGGAATTACCATCAAACCTGCTCGCGCCACATGGACAACAGGTTACTTTCACTCGATTATCATCGAAAAAGGACTTCGCGAGCTGGGGTATACCGTTAAAAAATCCAAAGAGCTTCCAGTAGCACTGTTCTTTAAAACGCTCTCACTGGGTGATGTAGACTACTGGCCAAATGGTTGGTTCCCACTCTACGACAACTATCTGGAAAAATTTAAAGATTCAATTTCTCCGATTGGCTATGTCTTAAAAAAACAAGCTCTGCAGGGATATCTTGTCGATAAAGAACATGCTGACAAACTGAATATTAAATCACTGGAAGATTTCAAACGTCCTGAAGTTCGCAGAGCTTTTGATAAAGACGGAGATGGCAAAGCAGACCTTACCGGTGCCCCTCACGGATGGGAAAACGTTAAAGTTATCGATATGCATATCGACAAATATGGCCTGAAAGATCATGTCGAACAGGTAAGCGCATCGTATGAAGCTGCTATGGCGGCGAATATTGCGGCTTACAAGAGCGGAGAGCCAATTTTTTACTACACATGGACTCCAAGCTGGACCATCTATAAATTGATTCCTGGCAAAGACGTTGTATGGATTAACGTTCCGCACAACATTCCGAACACTGGCTCCAAAGAAGAGCTCGCTTTAATGCGTTTGCATGAAGTAGAAGGCGCTGTATCCAATCCTATTGATATGGGCTTTAGTGTTGCTGATATCCGTGTCGTAGCGAACAATAACTTTCTTGCACAAAACCCGCCTGCTAGAAAATTTTTAGAGCTTTTCACCATCGACTTGAGTGACCTCAGTGAAGAATACACAAAACTCATGGAAGGCGAAAAATCTCAGCGTGATATTGAGCGTCATGCTGATGAATGGATTGAAAACAATCAAGTTCTTTGGAACAGCTGGCTTACTCAAGCCCGACGCACCATAAGATAAGTCATTCACTACAAAAAAAAGCCCCGCTTTCTCACGAAAGCGGGGCTTTTTATTATTGAAAATAGAAAGCTTACACGTAGTTGGCAACAAGAATTACAACACCGCATACAGCTGCTGTTGCGATCCCCATGCTGCCACCAGGAGTCATGTATACAAGCTGCTGTGCTGCTACTTTTGCCTCACGACGAAGTTTGTAGCTCATCGCACACGGTAACAGGATACAGATAACTGCAAGAGCTGCTCCGGCATGGGCAAGTGCTGCGATAAAGCCGCCCGGCGCAAGTAATGAAGCAATCACAACCGGAACAAACACAATAAGGGTTGTCCCCATACGTTCTTTGCCAGTATCACCACGACGAAGGGTTTCCGCAGTCAGATCGAACAAAGAAAGTGCTACGCCAAAAAATGATGTAATCAGCGCAAAAGCTGCAAAGACAGACAGAATAGTTTGAACTACCACAGAGCCGTTGCACATAGATTTGATAAGAGAATCTACACTGCCACTCATGTTTACAATCTGATCCATTGGCACACTGCCAAGGGACAGGAATAACCAGAGCATGTAGCATAACAGTGGAAGCAACGTACCCCAAAACATGATGCGAATAAGCTGTCTGGTGTTTGTGCCCACAACAGTGGTGATACTTGGAATACAGAAGTGGAACGAGAAAGATGCAAAGAGTACCGGGATAGCACCCACAAGATACTTGTAATCAGGTGTGGCATTCATCAGCACATTAACGTCTACAGTGGTACTTAATGTTGCAAATGCAATAGCCATTGCACCAAGCATACTTAAGAAAATTACGCTGTTAAAACGTACAATTGCGTTTGTACCTAAATATATAATAACAGCCATTGCTGCTGCGAATCCAACGGAGCAAGCTCCTGTACTGATAGGGTCAGCATTAACGCCAATAGCACGGGCAATAATACCACCCATTGCGGTCACGTACGCAACAAGTACAGCGTAGAGAAGAAAAGTCAGACAAACAACGGCAATTACCTGCCCCCATCTGCCAAGAACTTTCTTAACCATCATATTTACGTTTAAACCAGCTCCGACCTGAAGGTTAACCTCAAGCAAGAGAAGCGAAGTGTAGAATGCCAGAGCCCACATGACCAGAAGCAGTACCATGCTGATTTTGAAGCCCAGGAAGCCGATTGCCATTGGCAAACCAAGCATTCCCGCACCGATAGTGGTGCCAGCTACAACACATACTGCATCCAGAGATTGAGACTTCATAATTATAACCCCCATAGGTCATTTGTGCCCGCGCCTACACCAGATAACAAACAAGAGTGTTCAGCACCTGATTCAACCGTTTTTGAAGCAGATTGGGGAACACTTTTACTAGTGAGAATTGTAAGGATAAAAAGCGTGACGGTACTTCTCGCCCTTTGAAGGCTTACTATTATTTTTTAATGTAAAGCCTACTAAGTTGTGTGCAGCGATACAGTAACGATGCTGACTTATACAGTTGCGCGATTAATCTTTATAGTCAGCACCAAGTACACGTTGTGATAAGACAAGGTCAAGCACTGTAATGCATATTTTTTACGTTTCTGACAAAAACTAACACTTTTAGTATTTTATTATAATCTATGCACGGCAGCGCTACAATAGATAGTTTTACAATATTGTACAGTGTACATACATTTTTGTTTCCACGTTTAACATTAATGTTTAATTCGGCGTTGTCATTTTTGCACAAAAATCTCCCTTGCATCATTTCAAAAAACTCACTATTAAGCCTTCGCATCGCTTTAAAAAAGTGAGTGCACGCGTACATTATGTTTTTAAATTTTCTGTATTTACAGTAAGTTATTGGCTTCAGAATGCTTAGCTTTTCAAGCTATTCTATAGTCAATATACGGCGAAGACCTCCAGACCGATCCGAAATTTCAAACGGACCGCGCCTGTGTCCACCCTATGTGTTTTTATTATTCATGGAGGATACACTGTGCGTTCACACGCTATTTTTAGCAGGCGAACTTTTCGGCCTGCTCTACTCACTACTCTCACATCCGGCTATACTCTTTCGCAATTTGTCAAAGATGTCGTTTCTGGTTCAACAGTAGGTATTGTTGCCCTGCCGTTAGCCATGGCATTTGCAATTGCCAGTGGCTGTTCCCCTGAAAAAGGACTTTTTACAGCCATCGTAGCCGGCTTCATTATTTCCGCAATTGGCGGTTCTCGCTTCCAAATTGGTGGCCCTACAGGGGCATTTGTTGTTATTGTTGCAGGAATCATAGCCAGACACGGGTATGAGGGGCTTGTAGTAGCTACAGGTATGGCGGGCATAATCTTACTTGTTATGGGCTTTTGCGGATTGGGCAGGTTGCTCAAATTCATTCCGTACCCTGTGACTACCGGCTTCACCACCGGTATCGCTCTGCTGATTTTTACAACGCAGATAAAAGACTTACTCGGGCTAAAGTTAATGGATCTTCCGGCGTCGTTTATCCCAAAGGTAACGACGTTAGTGCAGGCATCACCTACTGCACATATAGACTCTATTACTGTTGCGGGCATCACTATTGTAACAATATATCTTACCCGTAAGCTCTTCCCAAGATTTCCGTCGCATATTGCAGGTATTTTAGCCGCATCTGCTGTGGCAATCATAGGCGGTCTGGATGTTTCAACTATTGGAACACGCTTTGGCGGCATTCCGGCAGAACTGCCTACCTTTGCGCTGCCGGCAAATATTCCTTCACTCGTTATTACCATGCTTCCTGATGCCCTCACCATTGCTCTGCTGGCAGCCATTGAATCTCTCTTAAGTGCTGTTGTGGCTGACGGTATGACTGGTGAACGCCATCACTCATCCACCGAACTCATTGGTCAGGGTATTGCAAACATCGCATCATCCTTCTTCGGCGGCATTCCAGCTACAGGTGCAATTGCCCGAACCGCTACCAATATTCGTGCGGGCGCATTCTCACCGGTATCCGGCATGGTTCACGCTATTGTGCTTGCATTATTTGTTAAATTTTTTGCTCCGGTTGCTTCTGCAATTCCACTTGCCAGCCTTGCCGGTGTCCTCACATATGTTGCATGGGATATGAGTGAACTGCCAAAATTCGTTCATATTCTCCGTGCTCCAAAATCAGATGCTGCAGTTATGCTTTGCACATTCCTGCTTACTGTTCTTGTAGACCTCACTGTAGGTGTACAGTTTGGCGTTGTGTTAGCGGCACTGCTTCTTATTGGACGCATCAGTGACGCAACTCAATTCCAAAACTGGGAACGAACAAAAGCTGCTCCGGTAAAACATGCTCCATCGTGGGACAGTGAAATTGAAGTCTATGAAATCAATGGCCCATTCTTCTTTGGTTGTGCCGATCGTTTCTCACAGACATTCTCTTTGATGCGCAAGCCACCACGAGCCATTATTTTTAGAATGCGCCATGTTCATACAATTGATGCTACGGCGTTACACGCAATTGAACTGGTACTGCTCCAAATGCAGCAATTGAATGTACACGTGATGTTCTCCGGTGTTGATCCTTCCATTCAAAAACAAATGGTACGATTTGGCTTGTTGTCTTTTATTAGCAATGACGACATCTGCCATTCCTTTGGAACAGCATGGTCTAAAGCACACAAACTTGTTGATGAAACGAGTGCATCACCTACTGTAAAGCCTGCCGTAGCGTAGTTTAGAACATCTCCACTTAGCCCTGTAACACCTGTTACAGGGCTTTTTTTATCCATTGTTTGCGTTAGCCACTGTCTTTTAAGGGTATTAAGTATTTTTCAGTGTATACCATTCTAGATAGCCCTCAGAGTATGGTATCGTACTCACACTGTTTTTTTACTATTACCCAAAAGAGCACCATGACGACACAGCAAGCTCCATCTTTTGAAGTCCAGACCAGCCCTGAGGAAACAAGCATTTCTCTTTCAGGAACGTGGACAACCTTGCATCTGGATACAGTTGAGCGCCCTTTTATGGACTCCGTACTGCATGCAGCGCACTCTATCGTGCTGAACATTGCAAACATTGCTAAGCTTGATACCAACGGCGCATGGATTCTTGAACAATATCGTCGAAAAGCTGTCGCTGATGGAAAAACCTGTTCAATCTCCGGAGCGGAAGCCAACGATCAAATATTACTGACAACTGTTGGAAAACGTACGGAAGAAAAAGCACCTCCTAAACCTGTGCCGTTCTATATCTCATTCTTAAACAATACAGGCCGCAGCTTCATTGAGCAGTGCAAAATCACAATAAATATTGTCGGGTTCCTTGGTGAAGTTGTCACCGCACTTGCCCGTTCTCTTCTTAATCCGCGGAGATTTAGAGTTACAGCGCTCTTCTATCACCTAGAGCATGTTGGACTTCGCGGTATCCCGATTATCGCCCTGCTTTCTTTCCTTATCGGAATGGTGCTCGCATATATGGGCGCACAGCAGCTCCAAAAATTTGGTGCGCAGGTTTTTGTAATACAACTTGTCCAGATTTCCGTTCTGCGTGAACTCGGCATTCTTCTCACAGCAATCGTCATTGCGGGTCGCTCCGGCTCTGCGTTTACAGCGCAAATTGGTGCAATGATCTCCAATGAAGAAATTTACGCGATGAAAACGTCCGGCCTCGATCCTGTAGACACTCTTGTAATCCCGCGAGTTCTTGCCCTCATCATCATGCTGCCTATTCTCGGATTCATTGCAGATATAATGGGCTTGCTCGGCGGCGCACTTATGGTTTGGCAATCGCTGGATATCGGGCTTCATGGATTTATTATCCGTCTCCATGAAACACTGAACATCTGGGATTTTTATGTTGGAATAATTAAGGCACCATTTTTTGCTATCGTCATTGCAACGATCGGGTGCTTTCAGGGCATGCAGGTTACAGGTAGCGCTGAATCTGTTGGTAGGCTCACGACCACAGCAGTTATTGAATCAATCTTTGCTGTAATCGTTATTGATGCAGGTTTCGCCATCTTTTTTGCGGCGATGGGGATTTAGCCATGAACGACATCATACTTTCTCTACGAGACGTTAAAACACAATATGGAAGCAATATTATCCATGAGAACCTTGATCTCGACGTTAAACGTGGCGAAATAATAGGTGTCATTGGTGGCTCTGGGTCAGGTAAATCTGTCCTGCTCAGAACAATTCTTGGATTAAATCGCCACTCGCAGGGACAGATTAAAATTTTTGGAAAGCAGTACCATCTGCTTAACGTAAAAGAGAAGCATAAAATCGAGCAGCGCTGGGGAGTGCTGTTTCAGGACGGCGCACTGTATTCATCATTAACTGTACTGGAAAATGTTGATGTTGCTCTCAGGGAATACACAAAAATCAGCGACAAGACGCGAAGGGAAATTTGCCTGCTTAAGATTTTCTTAGCTGGCTTACCCATAGAATCATCGAGCCTCATGCCTTCTGAGCTTTCAGGCGGAATGCGTAAACGCGCGAGTTTGGCCAGAGCCCTCGCAATGGACCCGGAAATACTTTTTTTGGATGAACCAACCGCGGGGCTGGATCCAATTACAGCAGGAGCGTTTGATACCTTACTTAAAACACTACAACATGCGTTAGGGTTTACAGTTTTCCTCGTCACACATGATTTAGACACACTACACACCATCTGTGACAGAGTAGCAGTTCTTGCCGAGAAGCGAATTTACGCCCTCGGGACGGTCGAAGAACTTTCAGCAAACCCATACCCATGGATTCAAGATTACTTCAACGGTCCACGCGGACGTAGCGCTAAAATGGAGCCTTGCGGGGAGAAATAGAATGGAAACACGAGCACACTATATTATTGTAGGCATTTTCATCATCGCATCATTTGTGTTTGGATTCGGGTTTATACTCTGGGGGGTCGGAAGCAGTTCTGACACGGACGATCTCCCCTACGATATCCTGTTCCAGAACAGCGTAAACGGGCTATCCATATCGAACCCGGTACTGCTTAACGGCGTGCGAGTAGGTCAAGTTACCGCCATTATGCTCAGTCAGGATAAACCTGAAGAAATTCGTGTGCGGATTCGTATCAAACGCAACACACCTATCCGTGATGACTCACGCGCAAATTTGATTCCTATCGGCATCACAGGACAATCTTCAGTTTTCATTTCAGGCGGCACAGCAACAAGCCCTCTGCTCAAGCCACTATTTAAAGGTAACGTTCCGCTCATTAAAACGATTCCCTCGCCCCTTAATGAGCTCATCAGTTCTCTTCCTGAAATGATTAACACTGGTAAAAAATTACTGGCAGATCTTCGAAAAGTTGTCGATCCGGAAAACCGCGAACACGTGAAAGAGATTTTGGCAAACGTGTCCTCATTCTCCGATATGTTGGTTAAACGCGAAGCAGATATCAAATTGGCGTTGGACAACGTAAAAAATGCTGCAGCTCAGACACAGAACGCAATGGCAGAAACAGAAAAAACAGCTCTGTCTGTTAACGACTATGTCGCCAAGCAACTAACGCCTGCCACAAAAGAAATTGGAATCCTGATCAAACGAATAGATCTACTAGTGAAGAATATGGAACCGGGACTGACACGTTTCAGTAAAGGCGGCTTGGACGACGTTACATCGCTCGTGAACCAAAGCCGAATTCTTGTGAATACGCTGGAAAATATTGCGCAAAAATTAAACAGCAACCCTAAGCAATTCTTGCTTGGTACAACAGTGCCCGAATACCAAACGCCATAGGAGCATGTATGCGCAAACTTATCGTTAGACTACTTATTGTACCGTTAGTACTCGCAGTGTGCTCAGGTTGTGCGATTGATGTCGGGTTACAGCCGCCATCAGCTGCAGAGCACTACATGCTTGCGGTATCGACTGAATCTCCCGCGCAAACAGCTATGCATGCTGTGCCGACAGTCTCAGTTGGTCGCCCGCAAGCTAATGCATTTTTAAACTCAACGGGTATTGCCGTTCTTCAGCCAAATCAGCAAGTTCTCTATTATGCCAAAGGGCAATGGGCGACCGTTCTTCCTGAGATGATGCAGACTGCTGCCATTCATTCCCTTAACTCTACACAACTGGTCCGTTCGTTTAACAATACACAATCCGGAATTGCCGCTGACTACAAACTGGTGTGGAGCATTGAAGATTTTTATGCGCGCTACGCCGGAAAAAAATATCCACCACAAATATATGTTACGTTTAACTGCTGGCTTATCGACACTGACAAAGCACTGGAACCTGTTGCATCATCTGTCTTTGCAGGGAACGAAATTGCCTCAGGGCAAGGGCTTGTCCCAATTGTTGAATCATTCAATCGAACTGTAAAAACGATTTTGAATGATATGAATGCATGGGTGACATGTACGATTGAAAGACAACAATTGAACAAGCAAATGCACTCTACAGTAAGCAACACAGGTGGTAATTAGCCGCTCATCCTCTATGCATGTAGTCTGTTGGAAAAAATAACTTAATCACTATAGAAGCGCCGTAATTAATACGGCGTTTCTGCATTTCTAAACTCCATGCTGACGCACGAATGAGGAAATACGCTCTTTTTATCTGGTGTTATTGAATTTTTTTGTAAAAATTAGTATCTATAGAATCACTATCGCTTTGTCGTTCATAAATTTAATTGTGCCTGCAAAAAGACAATTCCGTAACCGGAGGGAATGTATGAAAATTGATAAGTTGAGCTTTCAGATTGCCGGACAACTTCTCGAAGGGCGAAAGTCATTCAGAGAGATTGCACAGGAACTTGCTGTTGCGGAAAACACCGTACGTTCCCGTATTAACAAAATGCAGAAAGAAGGCGTGATGGATATTGTCGCGCGTCTTGATGTAGAAAAACTCCCCGGCCATACCATGGTATTTACGGGTGTATTGCTTGATGAACGCGATCTTTTTGCGAAATGTCAGGAACTTAGCCAATTACGCGGCGTTGTTTCAGGCGCAGTTGTGACAGGTCGATTTGATATTATTTTGACCCTGCTGCTTCGGGATGGATTCGGACTGTTAGAATTCTACTCTGAAGAAATGTCCAAGATTGAAGGGATTCGTTCTGTGGAAAGCTTTGTTGTATATAAAGGCTCAAACTTAATGACACCATACATCCTCGACCCGAATACACTCCCTGAGTAACGATCAACACTCGTTGCAGGGAACACATTGTTTGCATATACATTCTAATTTGCGCACAAAAAATCTCTCCCGTATTTTTTATTACGAGAACAACGTAGGAGCGGGTCAGCAGTTACACTGCCAACCCGCTCCTGTCATATGTGGTTGTTGTGGTTTCTAGACTTTCGCCTAGTCACCGACTGGTTCGATAGTTACAGCACAGACCTTCACTTCGGCGATGCCGGACTCAGGACACTCTGCACTGTTAGTAAGCACGTTGGCAGCAGCTTCTGCAAAATGGAATGGAATAAAAACTGTTCCATCTACGGCTTTTTCTGAAAGCTGAACTTCCACTTCAATGAAACCACGACGGGAAGATACTTTTACAAACTTCCCATCAGTTACTCCAAATTTTGCAGCATCATTGCTACTCATTTCTATATACGCTGTAGGAACTTTTGCTGCAAGCCCTTCGGCTTTTCGAGTCATAGTTCCTGTATGATATTGGTACAATACGCGACCCGTTGTGAGTATTAA